>NZ_JBCECK010000136.1:0-13670 GCF_039207105.1 Mucilaginibacter sp. | reverse complement strand
TTAATATCTAAAGCTAATTCTGTTACCGAATTACTTGACCTTTACAGCAATGACATTGTTTTTTGTGTTCGACAGTTTTTCTAATAACTTCCCTTTCCTGATAATATCATCGATGCCAGCTGGCCATCCCGGTTATAAATATCCTTGCGGAAATTGAGTTTATTGGCACGATCTGTAAACGCGGTAAAGTAGGCTATAAAAACAGGCACCTTTTGTTTAAGCGTTATTTGCTGTTCCTTACCCAGGTGCATGGCTTTGTTAATGCGGGCGGCAGTCCAGGTGGTATCATATTTTAGTAAAAAAGAGGCAAGCTTAGCAGGTTCGCCCACACGAATACAACCATGACTGAATGCCCTTGACGATTCGCCGAACAATGATTTTGATGGTGTATCATGCAGATAAATACTATAACTGTTCGGGAACAGAAATTTAACCAGGCCCAATGAATTTGCCGGACCGGGCTTTTGCTTAATTACCGGCAAGCCGTTTTCTTTCCCGGTAATGATCATGTTATGCTCATTTACGTAATTCGGGTTTCTTCTCATGGCAGGCAATACTTCCGCTCGAATAATGCTTTCGGGCAGATTCCAGTACGGGCTGAAAACCACGTATTGCATCTCGCCATAAAAAATAACGGTCTGGTGTACCTTCTGGCCAACCACCACATTACAGCTCCATAGTAAACTATCGGCATGGTAAACATGTAGCTTAAATTCGGGGATGTTCACCGCTAAATAATCAGTGTTCAGGCTTACGGGTAGCCAGCGACAACGTTCCATATTCACCATAATTTGCTGTATCCGTTTTTTCAATGGCACGTTTAATTCAGTAATAGTACCGGCACCGGCCACGCCATCTGCTGTAAGCCCATGCCTTAACTGAAACTGTTTAAATGCCTCTTTCAACTCATCGTCATATACAGTGCTTAAAGTATCGCCTTTAAAATCTTCCAGTTTGTAAAGCCGTTTTTTGATGGCCGGTATCACCCCGGCAGAATCACCAGGCTTCAGCTTTTGATTAACAACGATAGGATTCCATTTTTCTGTGGATTCCAGTTGGCGGTATTTGGCCAGAAAATTCTTTAAAAGATCATACTGCCGGTAAACCGGTTCGGATATAGCATTAGCACCGCCTTTACCTGGCTTTTTCAGCAGGCTATCCAGATAATCATTGTATGATACCTTTTTACGCGGCAGGTACCAGTTGATGGCCCTGCTTACCGAATCGCTCATACCCTGAAAAGCCAGTTTGGAAAAAACAAAATATTGGGCAGTGAGCATCAACTCGGTAGTGATATTGCTTTTAGCCTCTTTGGGTTTAGGATGATTATCAAACACCAGTGAATCTAATGATTTTGGGTAGGGGATAGCTTTATATATGCCTTCGTTTTGCAGGTGGTTCAGCCTGTCGGCCAGGTTACCAGCCTGCTCAATCAATACATTGTTAGCATACCAGGCATATGCGAATTTACGCTTGCTGTAAAAAAGGTTAATGTCGGGAGCGTAGGCATTAAAGTCAGGATACTTTTTCAGGAATACGGCTATCTGTGAGCTGTCAAAAACGGCTTCGGTTTGGTTGCTGAAGTTTCCGGGAATGGTTTTATTCCAGTCCTTTACTATTTTCTTCTTTACAGAATCAACTTTTGATATGGTGTGTTTTACATTCTGCTTGCAGCCAAAAACTATTAAGATAAGGCTGGTTATGAATAATTTAGAGAAGAGGTTTTGCTTCCGCAGCATAAGTATTTTTGCGGGAAAGATAGTAAAACAAAAAGAAATAAAAATATTTTCAAACAATGTATACTAAGTTTATAGATATTATAGTATATTTGTTTCGTAATCATCAAACACATGCAAGGCAGAACCTTAACATACCAGTCAAATCCCTTTTTAAATCGTAACGATTTAAAGAAGGTAATGGTCATGTGTTGCTGTTGTTAAGCTATCATTTTTAGCTACCTCTCCAATAATCTCCAATTTACTGATCCCATTATTTATTATAATTTTTTATGAACACTTATCTGGTTAATTTACTGAACATGCCTGCCGACGGCAGATTGTTGTCCAATTACCATATAGCATACGGATTATGCAGTTGTTGCCACTGATCGTCAAAAATCACCGCTTTAATAAAGTACAATCCGTTAAATTTTCATTCAAAAAAAAATGCTAATCACTAATCATAATAAATATCCATTTTTTGATCTGTCAGAAATTGTTGTTGAAAACGATATTCCATTTAAACCTTATCAGGCCTTAAAACCTGTTAAAGCAGGCAATTATGTGCCTGGTTTTAAACTACACCATAGCTACAGCCATTGGCAGCAGTTTTTTAATGGCGCCGAAACGCATGGCCCTATTTCATTAAGACATTTGCTTAACAAACCTTTGGTTGTCGCTTTTTACTCGCAACACTGGCGCGGACAGGGTGATACCTTGTTAAAACAATTGAATAACCTGCAGCATGAAATCAAAGCCAGCGGCGGCAACCTGCTCATTGTTAGCGACGAACGTACCGACGAACTGGAAGCCAAAGCATGGGAAAACAGTTTCACGCTTAATTTTTACCATGACGAGAATAAAGAGCTTGCCCGTGCTTTCCGGATATTTTCTGATGATGCGCCTATATGGGACAGGTTCTCGGGCATTGATGTGAACGTTCCTTTACTGGCAACTTATGTTATCGACCCATCAAAACAGGTGTTATACAGCCATATTGATCTCGACTTTTTAGGTACTTTTTCTGGTGAGGATATTGTTTCGACCGTATATGAGTCGGCCCTGATCGCCAATAGCAGAAAATCAGCATAACCTTGACCGTATAATTACCGGGCATAGCATTTATTTAAATACCTTAGAGGTGTAAATACCTCCCGGATACATGAAGCTTGAAAAACGCGATTACGATGCCATCATAGTTGGCTCGGGGCCAAATGGCCTGGCTGCCGCCATTTTAATGCAGCAGCAAGGTTTGTCGGTTTTATTGCTGGAAGGAAAAAATGAAATAGGTGGGGGACTGCGTTCGGCTGAACTTACTTTGCCCGGTTACCTGCATGATATATGCTCGGCTATACATCCTCTGGCGGCAGCTTCGCCCTTTTTTGAAACACTGCCGCTGGCACAGCACGGCCTCCAATATTTATACCCCCAAATAGCAGCCGCGCATCCGTTTGATGATGGCTCGGCTGCTATTCTGACACAATCTATAGAAAAAACGGCACGGCAATTTGGCGTTGATGAACAGGCTTACCTGAAGCTGATCAAACCTGTGGTTAAAAACTGGCCGTTGATAGCTACCGATGCCTTAGGGCCGCTGAGTTTTCCCAAACATCCGCTGGCGATGGCTCAATTTGGGCTGAAGGCGCTTACCTCAGCTTCGTTTTTACAAAAACGGTTCAAGGATAAAACCGCCAAAGGTTTATTTGCCGGGATGGCCGCTCATGGCATCCAGCCTTTAACCAATATAGCTACATCGGCTATAGCGCTGGTACTTACCGCGCAAGGGCATTTAAAAGGCTGGCCGGTACCGCGTGGCGGGTCAAAGCAAATAGCTGCCGCGCTGGCATCTTATTTTATCTCCATTGGCGGCAAAATCGAGACTGATTTTTATGTAGAATCATTAAGCCAACTGCCATCGACCCATGCGGTTTTGTTTGATATTACTCCCAAACAGTTATTGAAAATAGCGGGCCACAAATTTTCATCATTGTATAAATGGCAACTGGAACGTTACCGTTATGGTATGGGCGTATTTAAGATCGATTGGGCACTTGACGCGCCTATCCCTTTTAAAAATGAAAGTGTTAAACAAGCCGGCACCGTGCACATAGGTAATACCTTTGAAGAGATAGCTACCGGCGAGCAACAGATATGGGAAGGCAAACACCCTGACAAGCCTTTTGTGCTGCTGGCACAGCAAAGCCAGATCGATCCATCAAGGGCACCGGCAGGCAAACATACCGCCTGGGCGTATTGCCACGTACCAAACGGTTCTGAAAAAGATATGACCGCTGTTATTGAGCAGCAGGTGGGGCGTTTTGCACCCGGCTTCCGGGATACCATATTAGCCAAACATACTTTTAATACCGCTCAGTTAGAAGAGCATAACCCTAATTATATTGGCGGCGATATTAATGGGGGCGTAATTGATATTGGCCAGTTATTTACCAGACCGGTATTGCGCTTATCTCCTTATAAAACATCTGCCAAAGGGCTTTATATCTGTTCATCATCCACACCGCCGGGCGGCGGCGTACATGGCATGTGTGGTTACCATGCCGCTAAGAAAGCATTAAGTGGTATTTTTAATATTCAGGTAAAGCCGTTATAAAACAAAGCCGCTAAGCTTTAAGGCTTAGCGGCTTTGTCAATTTTAGTGTTTATTAATTCAATTCCAGTGTTACCACTGATTTTGCAGGGAGAGTAACTATCAGTTTATCGCCATCTTTTTTGGCTCCTGTAAAATTGTTAAGGTGTATTTTGTTCGGATCTTTAAAGGTGTTTACATTGGTAACATTGGCTGATGTTAATACCTGGCCAGTTGCGGTACTCCATTTGATATCTTTAAAGCCGGTTGTTATAGTTATCGGTTTATGAATGTCTAAATTAACCAACGAGATGTGCACCTTACCGGCAGCATCCTGCGAAGCTGAGGCATTTACAGCCGGGATCTTCTTTCCGTCAACCTCGTAATCCGGGGCATCTAATTTAATAGGTAGGTATTTGGCATCCTGATGAACTTTATACATATCAAATATATGGTAAGTAGGGGTCAGGATCATTTTTTCTTTGTCGGTTAGCACCAATGCCTGCAACACGTTAATGGTTTGGGCAAGGGCGGCCATCTTTACACGGTCGCTGTGATTATTGAAAATGTTCAGGGTAGTGGCAGCGATCAGCGCGTCGCGCAGGCTGTTTTGCTGGTATAAAAAGCCCGGATTGGTGCCCGGTTCAGGGTCTGTCCACACGCCCCACTCGTCAACTACCAACGCTACATGTTTTTCAGGGTCATACTTATCCATAATGGCTGAGTGCTTGGTTACCAGATCTTCCATTTTTAAGCAGTTAACCATTGTATTAAAGTATTCCTGTTCGGTAAATTCCGTAGCCGAACCCTTTTTACCCCAATGGCCGGTTGGTATGGTATAATAATGCAGCGATAAGCCATACATCATATGCAGCGGGACATTTTTCATTAAAACTTCCGTCCAGTTATAATCATCAGAATTTGGGCCGCTGGCTATTTTTTTAAGTTTGGCCCCGGGGTAATCCTTAGCGAAAGAGGCATAACGCCTGAACTGATCGGCATAAAACTGCGGTGTCATATTGCCGCCGCAGCCCCAGCTCTCGTTGCCAACTCCCCAAAAAGTAACTTTATAGGGTTCTTTATGTCCGTTTTTTACACGGGTTTGCACTACGGTGCTGGTACTGTTAGAGTTCAGGTATTCTATCCATTTTGACATTTCATCTACCGTACCGCTGCCCACATTGCCCGCTATATAAGGTTCGCAATTAAGCAGGTTACATAGTTCCAGAAATTCATGTGTGCCAAAGCTGTTATCTTCGGTTACACCGCCCCAGTTGGTATTTACCATACGCGGGCGCTGTGCTGGCAGACCAATTCCATCGCGCCAGTGATACTCGTCGGCAAAACAGCCGCCGGGCCAGCGCAGGTTAGGGATCTTGATTTTTTTTAGGGCGTCAACAATGTCCAACCGAATACGATCCTGCTTTTTTACCGGTAGGTTTTTATCAACCCAAAAACCGTCATAAATGCCATGCCCCAAATGTTCGGCAAATTGGCCGTAAATGTGCCTGCTGATGGTTGTTTTTGAATCGTTACTTACAGTGAGCGTTGCCGTTTGGCCAAAGCAAATGACCGGTATAAGGCAAAGTGCCAAAATACCCGGGTAAAAAAACAGGTTCCTTTTCATGAAAATGTGGTTAGTAATTAGTTATGTAAATAAAGCAAAAAAATAATTAATAAGTGTGTAAATAACAACTATTAATTAAGCGGCTTTATTTATTCAGAGAATTTAAAAAGGCCATAAATTGATTATTACTGTAATTGGCTGCACCGATGTGCCGGTATACCATTTCGCCGCGCTTATTAAATACCAGGGTGGTGGGGATGGTTCCGTCCATAATATTATCCGGAATGCTGCTGGCCAACGTGTGCATAGGCAGGTTGAGGTTGTGTTTCTGCATAAAGGCCAGGGCTTTGGTGTAATCGTTATCTACATCAACTATGATGAAAATAACATCATTATTGTTTTTGAACTTGGCGTATAGCTGATTTACTGATGGCATTTCGGCAATGCAGGGCGGGCACCAGGTTGCCCAAAAGTTGATGAAAATAACTTTACCTTTTAAATCAGCCGTGTTAATGGCTTGTCCTTTGGCATTGCGAAAGGTAATGTTAAACGGTTCAGCCAATGTTTTTTTTGAGGCTGATACAGGTACATTGGGCTGAAAGAAACCGATGTTCATGAGTCCCCTGATCAGTAAACCCTTGGCAGCAGGATTGATGAGTATAACAATTATCATAACCGTAAATAGCCCGTTTAAAATATTACCCGTAGTTATTTTCTTGTTGATCATTTTCAGGAGTTAATTGGGTGCAAGTTATTACGTTAAACAGTAAGTTTTAATAAAATAATCATATAAATAAGGTTAAGAAATTAATTAAGTAATGGCTTTGTTACATAATTGCAGATTCTGTTTGTTTTTGTGAATCTGGTACATATATTTACGATAATTATAATCCTGTTTATTAACGAGTTTTATCGAAATAAGGTAGCGTATTATCACTAAGTCTCTTATTATTTAATTCATGCAGATTTAGCAATACGATAGCTTAGTTATTGTTGTAGTTACAATATGCGATAGTATACCTATGCGTTTGTATTGAATAATTATGCATCAAACATGAATTGTGTGAGCTGTTTTAAGGGATTAATCTACTTTTTGAATTGACTTTATTATTTATATGATTAAACCCTTACTGCCGTATTTTTACAAATGTTGTCTGGCCATTACCTGCTGTGTAGCTTTTTTTCAAGAGGCGCAGGCCCAAACAGAGTCCGACGCGCTCATGATTCCCAAAAATTACTTTTGTGCCGCTGCACTGTACACCCATAACAGTTGGGATCATTATTGGGAAGGCACGTTTAAACGCGATAACCTGAACCTGGGTACCGTAAGCTCTAATGTGTACAGTCTTGGTGGTAATTATGGTTTATCAAACCGTATTAACCTGTTATTTATGGTACCGTACGTAACAACCAATGCGTCTGCCGGAACTTTGAGGAGCCAGCAAAATTTTCAGGACCTGAGCGCTGCCGTTAAATGGATGGCCATCAAAGAGGAGATAGGCAGGGGCTTATTTAGTTTTCACGCCATCCTGTCCGGATCTATCCCTTTAAGCGATTATCAAGCCGATTATTTGCCTTTATCAATTGGTTTACGAAGCAAAAATATAGCCTTGCGTGGTTTGCTCAACTACCAAACAGGCCGATTCTTTGTGGCCGGTGCTGGGCAATATGTCCGCCGGAGTAATATTACTATAGACAGGAACTCCTATTACACCACAGAAATGCACTATACCAACGAGGTGCAAATGCCTAATGTGACCAATTTCCTGATCAGCTCCGGTTACCGCAGCTTAAAATTTAACGCCGAGGCCGTGTTAACCAAAATGACAACTATAGATGGTTTTGATATCCGAAAAAATGATATGCCGTTCCCGAGCAATAAAATGAACGCAACAACAGCCGGCGTGATATTAAAATACAGTTTTCAATCCATCAGCGGACTGGAACTTACTGGTGGCGGAAACTACGTACTAAACGGCCGTAACGTAGGGCAAACCCGCAGCTTTTTTGCCGGTGTTTATTACGTTTTTAGTACCGTAAAAGAAAAATAAGTGCCGATTCCATTATTGATGACTATTAACATGAAAAGAAATTTACTCCATATAATCCCAGTCGGCATTTTTTTAGGAACGGCTATTTTAGGCACATCCTGCAAAAAAGATATTGTTGATCGTAATACATTATACCCTGCATTGGCGCCAACCAACCTCGACTTAAATGCCGATACCTGGAAACCGGTGCTGTTAACCAATTTTAACGGTTTAACGGTTGCTGCGCCTGATGCATTGACATCGCCTGCGTACGTTGCAGATATTAACGAGATCAAAGCCCTGCAAAAAAATCTGACCGAAGATCAAAAGGCCTCCATCAAATACTGGAGCGCGGGCTCGGTATTAAGGTGGAACGAAATATTGCGCCAGCTGGTAGCCAAGCATAATGTGGCCCCTTATCAAAATCCGGATGGTACTTATCCGGCACCTAACTCGGCCAATCCGTTCAATTATCCGGAATTTCCGTTCTCCAACCCGCCATACGCGGCGCGCGCCTATGCATACATCAGCGCGGCGCAATATGATGCGCTGATTGCAGCATGGTATTTCAAAAATCAATATAAACGCACTGCGCCCTATAAGAACGATTCGGGCATACAGGCGCTGGTTCCGGACTCGGAGCTGCCATCATACCCAAGTGAAGACGCTGTGGTTGCGGGTACCACTGTGGAACTCATGAAGCTTCTTTTCCCTACAGAGGTCGCGTTCATTCAACAAAAGGCTGATGAAGCTAAGTTGTACCGTATTATGGCGGGCGCAAATACCCGTGGCGAACTGAACGCGGGTGAAGCTTTGGGTAAACAGGTAGCAGCGGTATTTGCCAACCGGGCCCGTAATGATCGCGCCGGTAAAGCTATTGGAACCCCCGATATATGGAAAAGCTTTGAAACGGCCGCCCTTGCCAAAGGCGAGCAATTCTGGATCAGTTTAGAAACACCAAAACGGCCACCTATGCTGCCTTTGTTCTCCAAGGTTTTGCCCTTTTTGTTTGATACGCTTACCGTAGTGGCTATCAGGCCTCCGGCACCATATTTAACTAACTCACCTGAGTTTAAAAAAGAAACGGAAGAGGTATTGGCATTCAGCAAGAACCGTACCCGTGAGCATGAAGAGCAGGTGGCTTTTTGGGCCGATGGTATAGGTACGTATACGCCCACCGGTCACTGGAATGCTATAGCAGCTGACGAATTTGTAAAACAGAAGTATAGCGAAGTACGCTGGGCCCGCAATTTCGCATTATTAAATATGGCCGAAATGGATGCTGCTATAGTTTGCTGGGATACCAAGTATTTTTACTTTAATCAGCGTCCGTCGCAGGCAAATCCTACCATAAAAACATTGACTGGTGTGCCTAACTTCCCAGCTTACACATCGGGGCATTCTAATTTTAGCGGAGCCGCGGCTACGGTGCTCACTTATTTGCTGCCAGATAGGGGTACAAAATTTACCGATCTGGCTAATGCTGCGGCTATGTCAAGGTTATACGGTGCCATACACTACCGCAGCGATTGCGAGGTGGGGCTGGTTACCGGTAATAAGGTTGGCCAGTATGCCGTTGAAAGGGCTAAAACAGATGGGGCGGATAATAAATAGTAACAGAATTTTATTGTAATAAAATGTCGCGTTTAACTGTAGATCAAAAAATATATTTTACGTTACGATTGGCCGTGGCCATGTGTTTTATAGGTCATGGCGCATTCGGTATTATCACCAAACCCATCTGGTGTAATTACTTTGCGGTGTTTGGCATAGGGCAAGCCGATGCCTACACTTTAATGCCTATTGTGGGAACGGTAGATATATTGATGGGCATATCTATGCTTGTATATCCAACACGAATCATTGCAGCCTGGCTGGTTGTGTGGGGGATAGCTACAGCTTCTATGAGGCCATTATCTGGCGAGCCCTTTGCTGAGTTTATAGAACGGGCCGGCAATTTTGGTGCGCCATTAGTATTGTTAATAGTACAGGGTGGTATAAAAATACCTTTAAAACAATGGTTTAAAAGGATGGATGATCAGGTAGTTATACCTCCGGCATCATTAACAACCGTTATTAACTGCCTAAAAGTATTCACGTTTTTGCTGCTGGCCGGACATGGCTGGCTCAATTTTATCCAGAAACAGGCTCTGATAAATCAATATCATGCTTTAGGTTTTACCGATCCGGCTAAAACCGCGCAAATAGTAGGCGTATTGGAAATTGTGGCCGCTGTATCCATCCTGATTAAACCATATAAAAACCTGATACTGGTACTGGTGATCTGGAAAATAGCCAGCGAACTTTTTTATCCGCATTATGAGGTATTTGAGTGGATAGAGCGGGGCGGGAGTTACGGCGTGCTGCTGGCTTTATGGTTCGCTGTAAAGCGGTCGCCATTGGCAGTTAACGCATTTAATATCAAACCTGTGGTATAAGTTGTGAAGGTTTAAATATTCATTATCAATAAGGTAAAAGCCGGGAGCCAAAAGTCCTGGCTTTTTGTTTATTATTTATTGCTTAATCTTTATAATTTTACCTTCATGAACACTCCAGAACAAAACTTCGCGGCGCTGGGTTTAAACCTGCCGCCTGCACCAAAGCCGCTTGGCGTTTATAAACCATGTTTAGTTGATGGTAAATACCTGTATCTATCAGGTCACGGACCGGTACAGGATGATGCCTCATTAATTATTGGCCGTATTGGTGATACCGTTTCGCAGGAAGATGGCAAACTGGCCGCGCAGCAAGTTGCTTTAACCATGCTGGCTACTATCAAAGCCAACATCGGCAGCTTTGATAAAATTAAAAGAGTGATCAAAGTTTTGGGTATGGTTAACTGTACGCCTGATTTTGAAAAACATCCATTTATCATTAACGGAGCCAGCGAGCTTTTTGCCAAAATTTGGGGCGAAGAGAATGGTATCGGTGTCCGCAGCGCTGTAGGTATGGGCTCGTTACCTGATAACATCCCGGTTGAGATTGAAGCTTTATTTGAATTAGCGTAATTATAGTTTTAGGAGTTTTGAGTAATGAGTTTTGAGTGATCCTTATTTGAGGGAGATTTCTATAAAATATTAATAACTTAAAACTCCATACTCACAACTCATTACTTAAAACCCCAATGAACTGGTTTACCATTGATAAGCTGGATAAGCTGGATACTCCGGCTTTGGTTGTTTACCCGGATAAGGTAAAGGCCAACATTGATCTGCTTAAAACCATGATCGATGATGTTACCCGCTTGCGGCCGCATATCAAAACATTTAAAAACAGGGAAGTTACCTTGCTGCTGATGGCGGCGGGTATCCATAAGTTTAAATGCGCCACCATAGCCGAAGCCGAGTTGCTGGGTACCTGTAAAGCGCCCGATGTGCTGCTGGCCTATCAGCCGGTTGGCCCCAAGTTAAACAGGTTTATTCAAGTAATAAAGACCTACCCGGACACGCAGTTTTCGTGCCTGGTTGATAATGCCAATGCCGCCAAAGAAATATCCGACGCGGCCGAAGCTCAAAGGATCAAGATCAACGTATACCTTGATCTGAATGTGGGTATGAACCGTACCGGTATAAAACCGGGTTTTGAGGTGTTACAGTTATATATGGACTGTGCCGTACTGCCTGGATTAAACCCAGTTGGTTTGCATGCTTATGATGGTCACATTCATGATGTTGATCTGAAAACCCGTGAGGAGCGTTGTAATGCCAGCTTTGAACCAGTTTTAAAGCTACAGCAAGACATTGCTCAAAAAGGCTATCCTGAACCCGTTATTGTTGCAGGCGGGTCACCTACTTTTCCAATTCACGCTAAACGCGCAGTGATTGAATGCAGCCCCGGAACTTTTGTTTATTGGGACAGAGGCTATCAATTAGGTATGCCCGAGCAGCCGTTCTCTCCTGCGGTATTAGTCATAAGCCGGGTAATATCATTACCGGGCGATGGTTTACTTTGCTTGGATGTGGGCCATAAATCTGTAGCTGCAGAGAATGAACTGAGCAAACGTATTTACTTTTTAAATGCGCCTGAGCTGGTGCCTGTTGGTCAGAGCGAAGAACATTTAGTGGTAGATGCAGGCAAAGGTCATACCTATCAGGTTGGCGATGTACTGTACGGTATACCACACCATGTGTGCCCAACTGTTGCTTTATATGAGCGTGTTTATACTATTGAAAATAACGAACTTAATGGCGAATGGCTAAATGCCGCGCGCGACCGTAAAATAACTATCTGATATGTTGATAATTGATGCCCATCTCGACCTGAGCATGAACGCCCTGGAGTGGAACCGCGACCTTACCCGCCCGCTTGATGAAATTAACCGCCGCGAAGAAGGCCTTACTGATAAGCCAGATCGTGCCAAGGCTGTGGTTAGTTTGCCCGAGCTGCGCAAGGGTAATATTGGTTTAGTGGTAGCTACCCAGATCGGGCGTTTTGTAGCGCTTGATAATCCGCTGCCGGGCTGGCACTCCCCAGAGCAGGCCTGGGCGCAAACCCAGGGACAGGTGGCCTGGTACAAAGCTATGGAAGATGCCGGCGAAATGGTACAGGTAAATAACCTGGCATCGCTGGAAAAACATCTGCAATTCTGGAACGATGGGCAACCAACAGATAAAAAGCCGGTTGGTTATATTTTGAGTCTGGAAGGAGCCGATTCTATAGTAACCGTACAACATCTGGAGCGCGCATATAATTATGGCTTGCGTGCTGTTGGCCCGGCTCATTATGGCCCCGGCAGGTATGCACAGGGTACCGATGCTACCGGTTATATGGGCCCTAAAGGGCATGAGTTGCTGAAAGAGATGGAGCGCCTCAATATTATTTTAGAT
The DNA here is from genome assembly GCF_039207105.1 of Mucilaginibacter sp. Taxonomy (GTDB): domain Bacteria; phylum Bacteroidota; class Bacteroidia; order Sphingobacteriales; family Sphingobacteriaceae; genus Mucilaginibacter. The sequence continues at coordinate 942 of NZ_JBCECK010000136.1, read as the reverse complement.
GCCACCCATTTATGCGATGATAGCTTTTGGGAAGCACTTGATCATTTTAATGGCCATGTATGGGCAAGCCATAACAACTGCCGGGCGCTGGTAAATCACAACCGCCAGTACAGCGACGAAATGATCAAAGCCCTGATTGACCGTGGTGCGGTAATTGGCGCAGCTCTTGATGCCTGGATGATGGTGCCTAACTGGGTTAGGGGGCAATCAACTCCAAGGGGCATGAACTGCAATTTAGAGGTAATGGTTGACCATATTGACCATGTGTGCCAGATAGCAGGCAACGCCCTGCACATAGGTATGGGCTCTGACCTTGACGGCGCTTTTGGCCGCGAACAGTGCCCGTACGATCTGGAAACCATTGCCGATCTGCAAAAAGTACCTGATCTGCTCAAAAAACGCGGTTATACCGATCAGGATATCGAAAATATGATGCACGGCAACTGGCTGAGGTTTTTAAGAAAAGCCTGGGCGTGACGACTCACCCGTTCTACGCTTCGCTGGACCACCCTCTCTTCGCCTGCGGCGGAAAGAGGGCAGGAAAAAAGATGATGGATAAAAGATAATAGAAATTATTGCTTCACCCTCTTTCCAGCGAAGCTGAAGAGAGGGTCGACAAGCGTAGCAATGTCGGGGTGAGTCGAATCACACTTCAATCCTCGCACCCCATACCTCACACCCCGCACTCCTTCACACAACATTCTTCATGTTCATGTAAAACAAACCATGCATTTGTTTAACTTCATTAAATAAAAACATACTTTGCATATGCATGCTTAAAGGCGGCATAACGTAAGAATTTTTACCATGAATGCAGAACAATCAAGATTAAAAGATGCGGGTTGGAAAAAATGGGGGCCCTATGTGAGCGACCGCCAATGGGGAACCGTACGTGAAGATTATAGTGCCAATGGCGATGCCTGGAGTTATATAAACCATGAT
>NZ_JBCECK010000135.1:0-13704 GCF_039207105.1 Mucilaginibacter sp. | reverse complement strand
GCGCGATAGCGTTCAACACTTTGCCAGATGCAGCACGGGTAGCGATTTTTGGATCGGATGCTTTGAAAACCGGCAGTTTATCTTTCCAGCCTGCAGGTAGTTCGCCTTTTTCAGCAGCTTCGTACTCGGCAGCTAATTCAGGGAACTTAGCTTTGTAGTCGGCAAATAATTTGTTCCATTTTTCTTCTGCCGATGCACCGCGCGCGCCTTTTTTGTGGTAGTAATCCAATACCTCATCTGGCACGTTGAATGATTTTTCAGGATCGAAACCGAAAAACTCTTTTACCAGTTTGATCTCGTCAGCACCCAGCGGCGAACCGTGTGACCCTGCAGTACCCGATTTGTTAGGGCTACCATAAGCGATCAATGAACGAACGCGGATAAATGATGGTTTCTGTGTTTCAGATTTAGCGTTGATCAATGCCAACTCTAAAGCGTGGATATCGTTAACATCGGTCAGGTCCTGTACATGCCAGCCATAAGCGCGGAAACGGGCGCTTACATCTTCGTTAAAGGCAATATCGGTGCTGCCTTCAATAGAGATGTGGTTATCATCATATAAATAGATCAGGTTACCCAACTGTAAATGCCCTGCAAGTGACGCTGCTTCTGATGTAACACCTTCCATCATGTCGCCATCGCTCACTATTGCATATATATTGTAGCTGAACAGATCAAAACCTGGTTTATTGTAGCGTGCCGCTAAGTGTTTTTGCGCTATGGCGAAACCTACACCGTTGGCAAAGCCCTGGCCCAACGGACCGGTTGTAACGTCAACACCTGGAGCCAAACCGTATTCCGGGTGACCGGCGGTTTTGCTGTGTAATTGACGGAATTGTTTAATATCATCTAAACTTAAATCATAACCCGTTAAATACAAAAAGCTGTATTGTAGTATACAAGCATGGCCAGCCGAAAGGATAAACCTGTCGCGGTTTGCCCAATCAGGGTTTTTAGGGTTGTAGTTTAAAAACTTTGACCACAAAACGTGGCCCATAGGTGCCAGCGCCATCGCGGTGCCTGGGTGACCTGAGTTTGCCTTTTGAACAGCATCTGCTGATAATACCCTTACGGTATCAATTGCTAATTTTTCAATGTCTTTAGTATTTTCCATTGTTGTGGGTATTGTATGATTTATTTAGTAGGTGTTGATATTGCTCTTTTAGTTGTGCTTTCTTCGTCGGTGACCCATAGTCTGGATCCTCCCTTGATGCCATCGGCGTTAGTAACAATTTTCATGTTTTTATCAAGCTTAAAGGTTAGCTTGTCTGAATTACCGCCGCCAATATATAAAGTATCGTAGTTAAATACAGTTTTTAAAACCTTAAAAACTTTTTGCATACGCTTGTTCCACTTTTCGCGACCCTCTTTTTCCAGCGCTTTTTCGCCAATGTACTTATCGTAAGTTATAGACCCATTTTTTATCGGGTGGTGCGCCAGTTCCAGGTGGGGCAATAAATGACCATCCATCAGTAGGGCGGTGCCAAAACCGGTACCCAGGGTAACTACCATTTCCAGGCCTTTACCGCTTACTACACCAAGGCCCTGCATATCGGCATCGTTAACTACTTGTGTAGGTTTGCCCAATGCTTCGCCCAGCTTTTTGCTGAAATCAACCCCGGCCCAAAGCTTGGTATCCAGGTTTGGCGCGGTTTTGATTACTCCGTTTTTCACATAACCCGGAAACCCTACCGATACCTTATCATAAGCAGGAAAATCCTTAACCAGGCTTTTGATGGCCTTAATAACGTTTTCGGGACTGGCCGGGGCTGGTGTTACCACCTTATCGTAATCCATTTTAAGCTCGCCCTTTCTGTTGAGGATGGTGGCTTTAATATGCGAACCACCGATATCGATGGAAAGAATTTTTACCTGTGATGGAGTGTTCTTCATTTAATATTGATTTAGCCCGGACTTTAGGTTTAACATGAACAAAAAAACTTCCGGCTCGTAAATATCATATTTTTAATGATATCTGCCTGTTAAATTGTGTAATTAAACCAGTGTAGATTATACAATAAGCGGCAGACATTATAAAGGTAAAGTTAGCGTTGCTTTTTTCTTTTCAAACAGAAATCTGAAGTATTTTTACTAAAAAATGGCAAAAATGATGTTAAATGTGATTTTTGTTAATAAACTGTTAACCTGATTTGCATTTTGCACACCTTTTGTGAACTTTTAAATGCTAAATCTGTTTTCGCCTGCCTTGATCGGATAATTTTTACCTTTCCACACCAAAATTCCGGATGTATTTTGCGGCAGCATTATTTCAATAGCCCATTTATCTTTTTCAAATTCATATTTAACTGACAGCTTGCCGTTTGGATGCGGCACTTCTCCGCTCAGAGTTTTCATATCACCTAAATGAGGCTCAATTTTAACCTGGTTAAAACCGGGTGCATAGCTATCCACACCTAAAATGGTGCGGTAAAACTCAATGTTAGGGCTCGCGCCCCAGGCATGACAGTCGGACCGGTTATGCTCCAGATCAGAAATCTCTGCCCAGGTGGTCAGCCCCATTGCTATGTTCTTCCGCCATATATCCAGCCATTGGGTGTATTTATCGCCAAAGCCTCCTTTTATTAGGGCCTGGTGCAGGTAATATTTAAAGTAGATGGTGCATTGCGTGAGTGAGGTATCTGTCAGTAGTTTTTGGCAAATGCCGGTTGCCTCAGTACCGGTAACCATATCGGTTAGCACTGCCAACGTATTGGTATGCTGCGAAAACAGCGTTTTATCTTCCGTATCAGCGTATAACTGTTTGCCTTCATCCCAGTACCTTTTTTGAATGGTAGCTTTTAACTGATCAGCTTTTTCATGATACAGTTGAGCAAAGGCGGGCATCCCCATACGGCTCTCCATTTCGGCAGCCTGGTTGTAAGCCCACATCAGCTGCAGATCTAACACAGCCGAATTACCCTTTGCACTTATGGGAGCCTGGCCGTAATTCCAGCCTTGATCATTTACCCAGTCAACAAAAGTCCAGTACGGGGTATCTTTCAGGGAGCCATCGGCCTGCTGGTATTTGGCGAAGTAAGCCAATACAGTCCTTACTCCGGCCAGTTTATCCTGCACAAAGGCGCTATCGGGGCGATACATCCAGTAATCGTGCAGCATACCAATGTACCATAACGAAAAGGTAGAGATGATCTGCGGTGAAAATGATGGGTGACGGCTCAGTGTTAACCCTTCGGCAATTCGCGAATGATCCATCTGGTTCAGAGCGTTGCGCGCCAGACGATCATCGCCGCTGTTATAATAAGATACCAGAGCCTGTATGCGCGAATCGCCCACGTACTGCAGTTGTTCATAGTATGGACAATCGGTATAGGTTTCTCCGGCACAAAGGCGGGCGGTGCGCCAGCCAATATCCAGTATCTTTTGCATTTCTGGGCTACCGGTTTCCAACCGGGCATTCAGCTGAAAGGGGTAACCTGTGAAAGTGCCGTACAGGTCGTCAATAACCAAAGGCTCGGCACCGGTTTTAACCTTTAGCTGAATGTACCGGAACGTGCGCCAGGCCAAGGTGGTAAACGTTTGCCCGGCAGAACCATCGGCAATAATACTGTCTCGGCGGCCAACAAACACCTTTCCATCTACTTCGTTGCGGTTACCTTTTACCGTACCCTCCTTACCTTTTAAGCTGCTGAACAAGGCTTCGGCATAACTTAATTTGATGGAGGCGTTTTTGCCTTTGCTAAAATTTAAGGTTACAAAAGCGTTGGTTAAAAAAGTTTGATCGAGCAGTAGCGTAGCCGAAGTATTGGCCTGGATAGTGAATGCCGCTTTTGCAGCAGGGAACAATTTGGGTACGCTAATTCCGTCCGCCTTACGTAACACCGCTATTCGTTGGTATTTCAATTCCATTTGCGGTAATGACGGCGGCACCAGCATCCAGCCAAAAGCGTCTGCCGCACCCTTAGGCTTACCCGCATCAATTTTGATGGCGTTTTTCCAGGCACTATCATTAAAGTTTATTCCAGTCCAGTTTTTAATGGTTTGGCGCATCTCTATGTGCTCGCCGGGGCCGGCTATGTAATAACTGCTGTAACCTATACCGGTAATGGGTTGATAAGCCTTATCGCGGATACATTTCCAGCTTTTATTGGTATTGACGATAGCTTCGGCATCGGTATTACCCTGCATAATAAAGCCCGTGCGCAGGGATATCTGTGCTTCGGGGCGGTAATCCCCCTCGTTCCAGACCAGGGCGGCCATGCTGTTATCGCCAGCCTTAAGGTATGGTGCCAGATCGACGGTTTCAAAGTTCCAATAATAAGTATCGCCACGCGCAGGGCCAAGTGACACCAACGTTCCGTTAACATATAATTTATAGCGGTTATCGGCCGATACGTGTATAATGAACGATGCCGGTTTTGCCGTAAGTTTGATAGTCTTCCGGAAATGATAAACGCCGTATCCGCTGGCAGACTCATCGGGCACGGTGATCCAGTTGGCCTTCCAGGTTTTTTTTAATAGTGACGGAGATATGGTTTGGGCATGGGCCAGCTTTACCACCAATAGCCCGGCAATGAATAAGGCACACTTCAAAAACAGCTTCATAAGGTATTGTATCAGGGTTTTGCAGCAAAGGGATTTGCTGTTAGCTTATAATTGAAGCTAAGTTATTTAATTGATTCAGAAAATCATTAACCCTAATAAAAATACTCTATTTGTCTGAAGCTATTGTTTTAGGTATTCAGTTTTTGAATGGCCTGTACTAACGAACTATTAAATTCGGCAGGATGCTCAACCATCGGGAAATGACCTGAGCCGTGAATGTACCAGATTTGAAAAGGAATTCCCTTAGTTTTCATGCCCGATGTATTGGTTGGGGTAACATCGCTGTTGATCAGGCTCAGTTTCTTTTGAGTTTTCAGGAGCTCTGCAGCTTCATCAAAGTTATCCTGCTCCATGCATGCTGCCGCAATGGTTGAATCGGAATGGGCAACATCGTTCAGTATGCGGGCTTTGATAGCGGCGCTGGTTGTTTTTGAAAACAGATCGTGATTAAAATAATCAAAAGCGATCCTCTTGAAATCATCCTTTAAAGAGTCGATAGCTTTTTGGTAAGCTATGCTATCCTGCTTGCTCGGGGTACCGCCAACTCCAACGTTTTTAAAATTATCAACCCCAACCAACCCAATAACCTCGTTGGGCGCGTTATTGGCGGCCTGCACAATAATATCTCCCGCCATAGAGTGACCAATTAAAATCACGTTTTTGAGCCCAAGCTTTTTGATAATAGTCGTAACATCCTGACCAAAGGCAGCCGTGTTCCACCGGTTCCTGTTTTTTCCCGATTCACCAAATCCGGGTAGGTCTATGGTAACTACCCTGTATTTGTTTTTAAAAAAGTTTACCTGGCTAAGCCAGTAAGTTTTATTGATGCACCAACCATGTACAAAAAGCAGCGTGGTATCACCAGTGTGGGTATCGGTATAGGCAATTTTTACGCCTTCATCTTTAATTACCGGTTCGGTAATATTTGTATTATCTGATTTAGATTGTTTACAGGCACAACAGCAAAATATAAAAGCGGCGATAAGCAGTTTGTGAAAGGTTATTTTCATTTTAATATGCAGTTTAGCAATGCTAAATACTGCATATAAGCTTCATATAAATTTATTTAATCTTATTTAACAAAGCATCTATGGCTTTTTTAATATACCAACTTGCTGCCAGATTGCCTCACTTATAAGCCGCATGCCTTTATTGGAGGGATGGCTTTGTATACCGTTATCAGCCCATAATCCAAAAGAATAATCACTCCGGTCATTTCCTAAATAACTCAATGATAAAAATGGGGAGTATTTTTTCATGATATCATCAACCACATCTTTGCCGGGCCAAAATGAACCAAAGGCATATACCTGCATGGTAGGATTTACACTTTTAAAATAGGCTATTAAAGCTGCATACCTGGTCTCGAACAAGGTGGCATTAAATCCGTCCTGTACGTTTTCACCAATACGAATGATGAGCAGATCCGGCTTACTATCTCTGTAAGCTTTTAGATTTGCATCAAAATCATAATTCGCAAAATCAGTTTCAAAAGAGGCGATATTAAATGCCGTAACTTTACACTTACTGTTTTTCTTATCAAATTGTACTGTTAAGCGATGTACATAATCGCTGTCAGCAACAGTAGCTGCCATTCCCCAGTTATTATTCCAGCCTATTGATGGGTTAGCGGATGCCTGCGTAATACTATTACCTAAAATTAAAATATTGGAAAGCCCTGATTGTGTAGTTGCAGCGGTTACATTTTGTGCTTTATTACATGAATCTGTGACTAAAACAGTAAAAAATCCTAATGCAATCCAAATTGATTTTATAAACTTTAGCTTTTCAATCTTCATCGATCTTGTTATATGAATTATCTCATAAATCCTTTAAAGGAAGCAATGCCTGGAAACAGCAATATGAGTAACTATTGGCCATAAAAGTAATTCATCTGCTTATGTAAATAATGTAACAATATTATATAATATTAAATCATACAAAAGCGATGTAAATCACTTTCAGGATATGCAGCCTCGAATTAAGCTTTACTTATTTAACAAAACCAGACCCGCTGCAAACGCAATTGCATATTATCCATTAATCATATTATATTAGCTTTAATAAAGCTGCATTTTTACCAAATCTCCGGTATTACAACCTGTTATGACGAAAACCTTGCGAATTATCATTGCTATCTGGTTTATTATTGCCAGTAATACTATACTACATGCGCAAACCTCAAGCATTAAAGATATGGTTGCCGCGGTAACTGCCCGCGCCGATTCTGCCGCTATTGAAAAACTTTACCTGCATACCGATAAGCCTTTTTATACCATTGGTGATACCTTACGTTTTAAAGCCTATTTATTTAATGCCGCCTACCTCAGGGCATCAGCAAAAAGCAGTATTATTTATATAGAAATAGCGAACGACCAAAACCAGGTGATCATCAGGAAAATGGTTGCCACCGTTGTGGGACTGGGCTGGGGTAACCTCATACTCAACGAAAAGCTGTTCCCGGAAGGAAACTATACACTGCGAGCCTACACCAACTGGATGCGCAACTATGATGAACAATACCTGTTTCAAAAACAATTTTCGATTAGTCGCCCCACAGAAAATACGCTGTTCATCAAATCAAAAATCAACGTTAAAGATAATGCCGGCAAAAGGCAGGCCGAAGTAACCTTACGCCTTACCAAAACCGATCAGCTACCGGTTATTTTACAAGGTTTTCAGTTAAAGATAAGCGAGAGTAATAAAACAAGATATCAAAACAAAGTGCAGACATTGGTAGATGGATCTATCAGCTTCAACTATGATATCCCCGATAAAACCGACGTGAATAACTTGTTAATTACCCTGCAACCGCTTAGCAAAACCAACAATACCGAACTGTATCAAATCCCCTTTACAACCAACCAGGCCAACAATACCGATCTTCAGTTTTTGCCCGAGGGTGGCTCGCTTGTAGCAGGCCTACCAGCCCATGTGGCTTTTAAGACTCTCAGCAGGGATGGCCGGGGAATCAACATTTCCGGTACTGTATATAACAGCCATCAGCAGGAAATAGCTAATTTTCAAGCTACCCACTCCGGGATGGGCACCTTTAATTTTATCCCCCAGCCCGGTGAAATTTATACAGCCAAAATAAAATTGGCGGATGGTGTTTATTCCAAACTCTATGCCCTACCCGCGGTTAAGCCTTCGGGGTTTGTTTTAGCTGTTAATAACTCGTTTGATGCTGATTCGGTTATAGTAACTATCACCCCTACTCCAGATCTGAAACAGAGCGGTTCCGTTTATTATTTAATAGCCCAATCGCGCGGGATTGGTTGTTATGGCGAGGCTATTAAGGTCACCGCTTTCCCAAGGAAAATACGGTTGAGCAAAAAACTTTTCCCAATGGGTATAGCCCGTTTTACTTTATTAAATCAAGAACATCAGCCGCTGAATGAGCGCATTATTTTTATTCAACGTGAAAATGACCTTAATGTAAACCTCATCCTCAATAAAAAAACTTACAGCCTAAGGGATAGCGCTTCCGTAGCCATCCAGGTAACCGACCGCGATAGCAGCCAACCAGCCGCGATGAGTTTTTCCGTAGCCATAACAGATGATAACCAGGTAAAAACAGATAGCTTAACCAACAGCAGTCTCCTCTCGACCATACTGCTCACTTCAGATATCAAAGGATATGTGGAAGACCCGGGCTATTATTTTCCGCAAACTTTTACCCCGGCCATATGGCAAAATCTGGACAATTTACTGTTGGCACAAGGCTGGGTAAATTATAACTGGGCTGTAAGTTTTGAACCGTTTACACCCGGCCCTTACCTGGCCGAGCTGGAATTTGCGATCAAAGGACAGGTTACCAATATGTTTAATAAACCGGTAGAAAAATCGCGCGTGGTACTGCTATCCAAAAAACCAACGCTGGTGATGGATACAGTTACCAATAAGCTGGGCATATTTACCTTTAATCATATTTATCCCACAGATACTCCGGCCTATGTAATTCAAGCCCGCAACAAAAGGGGAAAGAGTTTTAATGTAGGCATTGAGGTTGCCGAATTTAAGCCGCCCTTTATTCATCCCTTAAATATTAAAACTATTCCCTGGTATGTAAATACCGATAGCAGCCTGGTTAAAACCACAAAAAACATACTGACCTATACTAACGAGCACGAGAAGCTGGCAGGAAAAAACATGCTTAAAGAAGTTAAAATAAAAGGCAAAAGGGTAATTAACGGTTCCAGGAATTTAAATCGCGACGGTGGCTCGGACCTGTCTATTGATCAGGAAGAAATGGAGAAGGCCGGTAAGATAACTTTAGGCGACTTGCTGGCCAAACGGATACAGGGCTTTCATTTAGGATCGGGCAAGTTCCCTTATCTTTATTTTATTCATGATCAGTTTTTGCATTTTGTTATTGATGGGGTTAATATTGACTTTGCCTACCCCGGTTTTGGTACCGACCCAACTGACTATCTGCGTTATGTAAAAGATTACCTGGACGGCTACACTGCCGAAGATATTAAGGGTATTGAGTTGATGAAATCATCTAAATATGTATCAGCCTATTTTTCGCATTTTTTAAACCCTCTTGATAACATAACTTTCGACCATGCCTTTATCGAGATTACTACTTACAGCGGCTCGGGCCCTTTTTTAAAGAAAACACCGGGTGTTTATATTTATAAGCCGATAGCCTTTGCAGCGCAAAAAGAATTTTACTCACCCAAATACACTATCAAAACAGATCGTTCCCTTTTGGATACACAGTCGACAATTTACTGGTCGCCTAATATTATTACCGATAAAGGCCGGGCACAGTTTTCATTTTACACAGCGGATAAGCCCAGCAATTATACCCTACTGATGGATGGTACCGATATGAATGGAAACGTGATCGGCATCCGTCAAAAAATTGAGGTGAAATAACAGTTCGCCGGAGTGTTGTTTGACAATCAACAGCGCACTGCAAAAAACCCAATAGTGTATTATTTCATAAATCGGTTATATTAGCTTTCGCTAAACCTGTAATTATGGAAATTTTAACCATACTGATACTCCTGCTCATTGTTTATTTGATAGTAAGTCATAAGAACGATACTAACCGTAAACTGAGCGATCTGAATAATAAGATCCTGCAATTAAAACAACTGGCCGAGCAATCATCATCAAAACCGGCATCGGCAGAACCTACTATTAAACCAGCTGATGAGCCTAAACCTATTATTGTCGAAACTCCACCTGTTGTCGTTCCGGAACCACCTAAACCAGTTGAGGCTCCCGAACCTCAGCCCCAGCCCGAATTTATTAAACCAGAAAATATTGAACGCCAGCCCGAGGTTATTACTGATAGCCTTTCAGCCATCCGCAGGCCTGTTAAAACAACAGCTGATTTTATACCACCAAAACCTAAGGAGCCGCGCCCATCCTTTTTTGAGCGCCACCCCGATCTGGAAAAATTCATTGGCGAAAACCTCATCAATAAAATCGGTATCGCCATATTGGTGCTGGCCATTGGCTTTTTTGTAAAATACGCTATTGATAATAATTGGGTTGGCCCGGTTGGCCGTGTGGGTATAGGCGTAGTTTGCGGAGCCATTTTAATTGGTATAGCCCATTACCTGCGCAATAGTTATAAGGCATTCAGCTCGGTAATGGCTGGCGGTGGTTTAGCTGTGTTTTATTTTACCATTACGCTGGCTTTTCACCAGTTTCAACTATTTAGTCAAATCACCGCTTTTATTATTCTTATCGGTATCACTGTCTTCGCGGTGGTGCTTTCGCTATTATATGATAAGCAGGAATTGGCGGTTATTGCCCTGGTAGGTGGCTTTGCCAGTCCGTTCATGGTTAGCAGTGGCAATGCCAATTACAGCGGGCTGTTCATATACCTCCTTATCCTGAATATTGGGCTGCTCATCATTGCTTATTTTAAGGCCTGGAGGGTGCTCAACATCATTAGCTTTGGCTTTACGGTTATTGTTTTTGCCTCGGTGCTGTATACCCTTACCCCGGCAACTTATCATATCGGCTTTGTATATGCCAGTATTTTTTATGTGCTGTACTTTATTATTAACGTGGCCCATAATGTTAGGGAAAACAAAAAATTCATCGCTTCGGACTTTACCATCCTGCTCAGCAATACGGCGCTTTATTTCGCGGCGGGTTTATACCTGCTTACCGTGATGAAGCAGGAACAGTTCAGAGGATTATTCTGTATAAGCCTGGGTGTGGTAAACCTGGTATTATCCTACATCCTGTTCCGCAACCGTAAGGTTGATAGCAATATCCTTTACCTGCTTATAGGTATTACACTCACCTTTATTTCATTGGCGGCACCTATACAGTTGCATGGCCATAGCATTACTATTTTCTGGGCATCGGAAGCGGTATTGCTGTACTGGCTGTACCAGCGATCATCCATCCAACTCATGAAAATCACTTCCCTGTTGTTATGGATGGCCATGATAACAAGCCTGCTGATGGATTGGTACCAGATCTATTCATTTCATAGCGTAGCACTCCCGGTTATTGCCAACAAGGGTTTCATCACTACGTTGGTAGCGGCTGTAAGTTCCTACATGCTTTCGGTACTTGTTGGGCGTGATGAGTCGCCGCGGCTGGGAGCCAAAGCACTTAGCAGGCACATTTTTGGCATTGCAGCACTTGCCCTGCTTTTTTTAAGCGGCTTACTTGAGATCAATTATCAGTTCCTGAACCGTTTCCCGGATACATCATTAAACGTGCTTTACATGATGGTGTATATGCCGGTGTTCATTTACGGATATTACCTGGTATCGTTAAAAGCAGTAGCCCTGCAATTTAACGAAAAACTAAGGCTGGGCATACTACTGGTTAGCATTACCGTTTACCTTGCTTTAACTCCGGAGTTTTTTGATCTGCAGCGCCTCATGCTGGAGCAACATAAATTATCAACCGGCTATTTTGCCACGCATTGGATAGGTGCCATTTTTATTGGTTTGTTATTTTACCGCATCATTCGCCTCTGCCAGAATAATCTGGATACCGGTATGAAGGCCATGTTCACCTGGCTCATTAGCTTTGCTGTGGTTTTATTTTTAAGTCTGGAGGTAAGCCTGCTCAGCAACCTGCTATTCTACAGTAAAACCTATCCTGTTAGCCGCGTTGAAACCGTTTATATTAAAACCGGCCTACCTATACTGTGGGGGCTGTTATCCTTCGCGCTCATGTGGCTGGGTATGCGGTATAAGTTAAAGGTGATGCGTATTGTATCGTTAACTTTGTTTTCCATAACGCTATTAAAATTATTTTTGTTCGATATCAATAACATACCCGTGGCGGGCAAAATAGCCGCCTTCTTTTGCCTTGGTGTGTTACTGCTCATTATATCGTTCATGTACCAAAAGGTTAAAAAAATTATTGTTGATGATGAAGCTAAAGCAAAGAGTGAATAAGTTAACCGGCCTAACCGCGCTGTTTTGCGGGTTAATGCTATCGGCATCAGCTCAACAAAATTTTAAATACCAGGCTGCATTGCCCAAGGTTGATAGTACAGGATTTTACCGAATTAGCCTGCAGCCTGCGCTGGTGGCCAAAACCAAAGCCGATTTGGCCGATATCCGCATTATTGACGCTAAAGGCAATTTTGTACCTTATATAACCGCAGGCAGCCTGCCCCAGAAAGACCAGAAAAGCTTTGCGATTTTTAACTCGGTTGATGCCCGACTGGTTACAGATACCGGCACTACTTTTACTGTTGAAAATAAAACAGGCTATACTGTCGACCGCCTTTGGATCAGGCTGCAAAATACCGCTGTACAGCGCAAGGTAAACTTAGCCGGGAGCGACGATCTGAAACAGTGGTTTGCCATACAGGAAGATATCCCCCTGCAAGAAGCTGTGCAAAACAGCAAGGGCACTTATCTCCAATCGCTATCCTTCCCGGCCAGCAATTACCGTTACCTGAAACTGCTGGTTAACGATAAAAACAAAACACCTATCAAATTTTTGCAGGCTGGTATCTACACCGAATATGCCGCTATGCAAAATTATGTGGCGATTGGGCCCATTGAACAGAGTCGTACCGACAGTAATAAAACCTCCTACATTACCCTGAAACTTAATGATACTTATCAGGTAAACAAGCTGCATATTAACATCACCGCGCCAAAGTACTTTAAACGGGAGGTATCGGTTTACCAGATAGTAGGTAAGGAAAAGCAATTACTTGCCGATGCCGAATTAAATTCGGCCAAAGCTACCGACCTGCTTATTGCCGCTAAGTCCAATCAATTATTGTTGCTGATAAACAACGGCGATAATTTGCCTTTGAACATTAAAAGTGTAGAGGCCTACCAAAGCGACGAATCGGTGATCAGCTACCTGGATGCCAAACAAAGCTACCGCCTGCTGACCGGCGATCAAACCGCGCAAGCTCCGGAATATGATCTAAAATTTTTTGCAGATAGTATTCACACCAACCTGAGCCAGATAAGTCACGGCGCGATTGAAAAAAACACGGGCTACCAAACCGGATCCAAAAAAGTTGGCCGCGATTACACCATGTTTATTTGGATAGCCATCATCATTGCAGCTGCGCTGCTTCTTTTCCTCACACTCAAAATGACCAAGGAGGTGAATAAAAAAGCAGACAAGGATAACATTTAAAAAACTGATTACTATTTTCTATTGAACTAAGAAACGCACCATAAAGCTTCACCCTCTCTTCAGCTTCGCTGAAAAGAGGGTGAAGCTTATTAATCTTTGCCTTTATCCTTCATCCATTTTCAGATTCCCTCTTTCCGCCGAAGGCGAAGAGAGGGTGGTCGAGCGTAGCGCAGGCCGGGTGAGTCTTTTGTGTGCCATGCAAATCAAAGATTAAGCCTTTTCATGGGGTATTACTCTCCAAAGGAGAGGACTTTAAATTATAAGTATCCCCTCTTGAGTGAGATTTAGAGAAGGCTTATTGCCATGCCCGCTCGCAATGCCAAACAGTTACTAAATTTCCCGCAGATTTATCTTTCAATTGCTTTTATTTAATACTAAATTCGTCAATCGGGATTAACCATTTCCGGATACCTTTTTAAACCATTTACCATGAAAACCGGCGGCCATACCGCTTATTAACACTTATTATTTGTATGAACAGAACCAAAGTGGCCATACTTGGAGCGGGTTTTATTACTGATATTCACCTGGAAT
>NZ_JBCECK010000134.1:11227-13882 GCF_039207105.1 Mucilaginibacter sp. | reverse complement strand
ACCCTGAATTTACCTGGGCTAAGTTTTATGAAACCTTTGATTACTTCGATCCGCAAAATTTTGCGCCGATGATCAAATGCCCGGTGTTGATGGGTATAGGCTTGTTAGACCAGTTTTGTCCGCCGCGTTGCAGCATGGCGCTATTTAACCATATCAGCAGCACTAATAAGGAGTTTGTGTGTGTACCAAATTCCACACATGAGGTAGATTTTAACTATTTCATGTTCCAAAATTTATGGATTCGCGAAAAATTCCGCATACCCTGATTACGGCACGGTATTGGAATAACTTTGAATGGATACGTGAAAGAGATTTGAAATTTTGCAGCAAATGGAAGCAATCCCGAAATGGAATTGAGGAGGCTTACGGGAGGGATTGCTTCAACACTGCAATAAATATGTAATACCAGATACATACAGATACCGGGCATTCGCCCTATAAAAATATGATCCTTAAAAATACTTTAATCAAGTACACTTTTATTGTAATTATACTGCTAACCGCGATGCAAAATAAAGGCTATGCTACCGGCGGTTTTCCGGTAAGGCCCGGCAGACTTACTTTATCCCCATCGGTAAGTTACTTTTTTGCTAATAAACAGTTTGATGCCAATAGCCACCGGGGGGCTTTTCCTGAAAACGGTCGTTTTTCATCCTTGGGAACTTCTTTATATGCAGAATACGGATTAAGCAGGCGTTTTTCATTATCGGCCCTGATACCTTATGTGAGTAATACGTATAAAGATAACACGGCTACCTATCTCAATTCAGGCTTCGGCGATGCGGAGATAGGGATCAGGTATTACCTGGCCAACATTAGTTATAAATATTACTTCAGTTTGCAGGCCACAGCTATTTTGCCCATGTATACCAATCTTAACCTGGGCTACAATCAAAAAGGTGGCGAACTAAGGCTGGCCTTTGCCGGCAGCGGCCATTTATTTGGTAGAAACTCCTATTTTGTTTTGGAAAATGGCGTTCGTGAATATTTTGGCTATGAGTCGGTTTTTCAGGATAGGTACAATGCAACTTATGGCATTACGCTTGATAAAAAATTCAGGGAGCAGGTATCGGTAAGTGTAGGCGGCTTTTATGTAAGCAGTGATAATAAGTCGTTTTCACCTAACCCCAATACAGCCAAAAATTTTGCTTTTAACCAGGTATCAATAAGTTACGGCCACTCGTTCAGTAAAAAGGTAGCCCTGTTTTTAACCGGCGGAACATTTATAACCGGGCGAAATACGGGTGCCGGTAGCAGTGTTTCGGCATCATTAAATTATCATATCGACACCCGGTAGTTTTATTCACTTTTGATATTAACCATGTTGGGCAAATTTAAATATCTCCTTATACTATTGATCATTGCAGCTATCATGCAAACAGGCATGGCAAAAGCGATGAGCAATTCTTCTTTTAAAATTTTGAAGGCAGATGAGGGCGAGGTAGTAACTAACCTAATTGCCCATAGTGATGACGGGATATTTAACTCTAACGCCAGCTACACCTTCGAGGTGAAAAATACTTACCATACCGACCAAACCGGTCGTGTGGCTTATGTTGTTCCCACACCCAATGGCAAGCCTGTGGCAAGTGATTCTGTGCAAGTTAAAATATCAAAAAACAGCAGCAATAATTACAGCTTTACTATACCGGCCATGAAACCGGGTTTTTATAAAATAAATTTCATGATTAATGTATCTGATTATGATGATACCACAAAACGTGTTTTCGGCATCAGGCCTAAAGAGATCAGATCAAACCACTCACGTCCGGCAGATTTTGACAGTTTTTGGCAAACCACCAAAGATCAGCTGGCTGCCGTAGCTCCCAACTATAAAATAACCGAAAAGCCCGAACTTGAAAAGAATAACCGTCTGGTGTACCTATTCGAGATGAAATCATTAGATGATATTACCGTGCGTGGATGGCTTACCATACCCAAAGGCGGCAGCAAGAATCGCAAGCTTCCGGTATTTGTTGGTTTGCCCGGTTACCAGGTTGAACTGAAACCCATGATGGGCGAAGACGACGATCTGGCTATCATTACCATTAATGTTCGGGGGCAGGGTAACAGCCGGGATGTGATACATACCAAAAGGGACGATTATATCACCCTGAACATGGAGGATAAAAACAAGTATGTGCTCCGTGGCGCCATTATGGATTGCGTGCGCACCATTGATTTTATTTGTGCCCAGCCCAACCTGGATGCCAGCCGTATTGAAGTATCGGGCGGTAGTATGGGTGGTTTTTTAGCAGTGGCGCTGGCCGGTTTGGATAGTCGTGTTAAGCTGGTATCTGCCCAAAACCCTATTTTGAGTGATATCCGCAATTTGGATGGCGTGGTTTCATGGCCGGTTGATGATATTAAGAAATATGTAAAGGCTAAACCGGGATTAAGCTATGCAAGCCTGATGGACAATCTTGATTATTTTGATACCAAGAATTTTGCCCCTAATATTAAAGCGCCCATACGTGTAGGCGTTGGTTTGCTTGACCATTTGGCCCCGCCGCAAAATGAGTTCGCATTTTACAACCTCATCCCGTCAAAATATGCGCACGTACGGGTGTACAAAGACCTCGGCCATGAAGTGCCCCTATCATTTATGGAAGAAGATGGGCATTGGATGCGGGATGCTTTCGGGCTGTTTTAGGG
>NZ_JBCECK010000134.1:0-11217 GCF_039207105.1 Mucilaginibacter sp. | reverse complement strand
GTGTACAACCTGTCATCCTGAACTTGTTTCAGGATCTCTCATTCTGAGTAAACATTGCGCGCGTCGCCTGTCCTGTGGGATGCCGAAATAAATTCGGCATGACGGTGGTATAGTAGAGAAATAGGAAAAAATCCGTAATCTAAACTCACCCCTTATAAACCCCAAATAGCTGTTCAATAGCCTTTTCACGGAAAGTAAAAATCTGTTTTACTTTATTGCCTACAAAAATGCTGTTGCTGAGCCTGCCTATGGGGCCGTATGGGATGGCGTAGTGTAAAATATCGTTCATGAGTACGCCGCCTTCAATCTCTTTAAAATGATGTTGGTGGTGCCACATGGCGTATGGGCCGAAGCGCTGCTCATCAACAAAGTATTGTTTTTCGGCAACATGGGTAATCTCGGTCATCCAGTTCATTTTGATGCCCAGTAACGGTGATATTTTGTAAGTGATGATCATGCCGGCATACATTTTTGTTTCGGCAGTATAATCAGATGTTACCACAAATTTCATATCATCAGGAGTGATCTTAGCCAGGTTAAGTGGCGACCTGAAAAAATCCCAGGCCATATCCAAACTAATGGGTATGGCCTGTTCTGTTTTTAATACGTATGTTTTCATCAAAAGGCTGACAAACCGCAGCGGCTATTTGTTTGATATACCGGTTGATTTATATTTTGGTGCTGCCAATGGGCAAATCCCTGCGCGACCACTCGCTCCACGAACCCACGTACAGTTTTGGTCCGCTGATGCCGGCATGAGCCATGCCAAGCAGTGTATGGCAGGCCGTAACGCCCGATCCGCAATGTACGATAACATGATCTGCCTGTACATTACCAATAGTATCTTCATACAGTTTCTTTAGCGTATCGGCAGGGAGGTATTTACCCTCAGCATCCAGGTTATAAATGTAAGGCAGGTTAAGCGCTCCGGGGATATGACCGGCAATGAGGTCAATTGGTTCGGTAAGGCCCTGATAGCGCGGAGTTTCACGCACGTCAATCACTAAATAGCCTTCATCGCTGGCGGCAGCGCCGGTTTGTTCAATGGTCACGGTACCTTCAAATACATCAGGCACGGGGTAAGATGCGGTTGCTGTTGGCGTATATTCCTCGGTACTTAATTCAATACCGGCATTTTTTGCAGCCTGCAGGCCTCCGTTTAAAACCTGTACATTTTGGTGACCAATAGCTTTCAGCATCCACCAGAAACGGGCTCCGCCAAACGCGGCTGCCTTATCGTCATAAACTACTACATGGCTTTGCGGGGTAATACCTAATTTACCTAACAGGACGGCAAAATCATCAATATGAGGTAATGGGTGCCGACCGCCGATGGCGGCGTCGGTAACTTTAGATGCCAGATCTTTATCAAGGTCAACAAATGCCGCGTTTTTTAAATGGCCGGCAAGGTAGCGTTGGTTTGCATCCTGCCCGGCACGGGCATCGATAAGAATAGTATTCGGGCCGGACAAAGCCGGATCGTTGATTTCAATTAGTGGCGACATAGTGTATCTGATTTATTGAAAAACCAAATATAAATACACCGCGTGTAGTTTTAAGTTTTTACTGCACTATTTTATTGGCGCAATAAGAGCTTGCAAAAGCCTCGGGTTTGGCCTTAAATACAAAGCCCATGCTTAGAATATAACCCATAGCCTCATGCAGGGCCTGGTTTGATTTAAACAGTGGGTTGGTATTAATATCGGCATGTACCTCCAGTTCTACATCGTACAAATCAAGCAGATCGCACAGTTTGTAGGCAATATCGATTGATTTTTGCACTTCGCTCAGCATACGTTCTTTAATGCTCATTTTTTGCGATGTACGTTCCTGGTGAATGAACATAAAAGCACCACGTTGCTCACGTACAAACACAATTACAGTAGCAAAATCAGTTACGCTGCCTTTTACTTGTGAGTCGGTACCGATACATACTTTGAGTTTATTGCCGAGGGCGGCTTCGCGTTCAATTGCCTTTTCAACCTCTTCCATAATTGGCGATTGGATAACCTCGCCGCTGAATTTTCTCCAGGTCATAAAAATTGTTTTAAGTTAATTTTAGCTGACCTTTTTTATAGGTCTATAAAAATAAGTGATAAGGTTTCATATTAACGTAAATATGCTATGATTTATTTGTTAACATTTAACTGATTATTAACAGATTAGGATTATTTATTCAACTATGAATTTACGCAATTACACGTGTTAAAACAAAAAACCTACGTTTAAACAGTTTAAAGGAGGAAAGGGCCGATGTCTGAACCACGATTAAACGGATTTTGGGATTACCACAATTTAAAAGAAATCCCAATGATCTTATAGTCTGTTTAATCGTGGTTCAGACAATAAGATCTTATCTGGTGCAAGTATATAGCGATGACCTCGTTTCATACTTGTGCAAGGATAGGGGAGAAAATCATAAAGATATCAGGAAGCTCCTATGGAGCTGTAATATGTTTTAATAATTACTATAAACAGGTTACCCCAATGAGGTTTGTATAAATTTGGATTTGTTTTTTTCATTAGTAAGATTATACAAACCTCATTGGGGTGGCCTGTTTATAGAATGGATATAAAATAAGTAATTAGCTCCATAGGAGCTTCCTGTTCAACAGATGCGGTTTGATATGCCTGAAAATCCGAAATTGAAATTCCCAAATCCGAAATCAAGCCAGCGCGGCCCTGATCTTATTTTCGGCTTCGAGTACGAGGTCTTCATATGGGGTTTGTCCGGGCTCAATGGGGGTAAGCACTTCCCAGGTCATGGGAGTGAATGAGTTGAGTGGGTAAAAGCCGTAACGGATCATTTTCCATGAATCTTTGATGGCTATAGGCACCAATAAGGCATTAGGGCATTTTTTTAATATGGTAGCGATGCCACCAACCTGAAAGCTTTTCACCTCGCCGTTTTTTGATCGTGTGCCTTCCGGAAATATCACGGCCGACCAGTTATTCTCCTTCATGCGGTTGGCCAGTTTCAGAATTTCGGCAATAGACTGGCGCGAATCTTTACGGTCAATATTAGCGCCGCCACCATGTTTCAGATTGTACGATATGGATGGTATGCCTTTGGTAAGTTCAACTTTGGAAATAAATTTGGCATGATACTTACGCAGGTGCCAAATAAGCGGCGGTATATCAAATAAACTTTGATGGTTGGCTAAAAAAATGATAGGCCTATCCGTTGGCAAATTTTGCTTGTTGATAAAGGTAACTGAGCTACCCACTATGTAAGCGGTACTCAACAGACAAAGGTTTAAAAGATCAACAGCACGTTTATGCGCCTTATAACCGAATAAACGAAAACATACCCACTGGATGGGATGAAAGATAAGGAGTGCCAAAAAGAATGCTATAATAGCAAATGGGGATAAAATGTAGCCTAAAAACTTTTTCATCGACCATCAAATTTATATTTTTTTTATGAAAAGCTCAGCTTACAATCGGTTTTCTGATAAAAGCAGCTGTACTTTAAGTACGGCGGCTACAGTCATCGAGTCGGTGATCTGTCCGTCGCAAACCATGCGGTATGCTTCGGCAAATGGTAGTTTTTTGATAACCAGTTGCTCGGTGTCTTCCGGTTCGGGCTCAAACTGGGTTAGTTCACGGGCAAGGTAAATGATACCCCACTCGTCGCTTACCGAATTACTAAGGTGTATTTGTTGTATTTCGGTCCATAGGTTGGCTTTAAGACCGGTTTCTTCCAATAATTCGCGTTTTGCAGATTCCAGCGGATCAATACCTTGCGGGCCGCCGCCTTCGGGCATCTCCCAGCTGTACTGGTTCAGCGGAAAACGGAACTGTCCCACCAGGTAAGTATTCAGCTCATCATCAAGGGGCAGTACGCCAATGGCCATATTTTTAAAATGAACTTTGCCATAAATGCCCGGGTTCCCTGATGGATTAATAACCTGGTACTCGGTAATATTGATCCAGGGGTTATCATAAACATTTTTTTCGGAGGTAATTTTCCAGGGATTTTCTTCGGGGTGATGCATGGCGCTAAAAATAGTAAAAGCCCCTCTAAACTGTGAAGTATTCATGAACACAATTTAAAAACAGACAATTGTGAATAAGCTTTACTAAGAGTATAGATTTTATGTAACCAGGTGTACATCGACTCACCCCGACATCGCTACGCTTGTCGACCCTCTCTTCAGCTCTGCTGTAAAGAGGGTGAGGAAGTTTTCTTTGTTCCTTTGTCTTTTATCCTTCATCCATTTTCTTGCCCTCTTTCCACCGTAGGTGAAGAGAGGGTGGTCCAGCAAAGACCGGGTGAGTAACTTGCGGGCCAGGCAAATCAAAGGATATGTCTTTTCATAGGCTATTACCCTTCATGGGGTTGGGGCTATCTAAAAAACGTAAGATATATCTGCTTGATAATATGGTAGGCAGCAAAGGCAAAAAACAAAATAGCGATACCTGTATTGATAAACCGTGTGCTGAGTGCGAATTTCTTTTGTATATACCTGGCAAAGCGGGCATACAGAAAAAGGCACAGAAAAGCTCCTGCTGCTGAGCCAATACTGAATATGACAAGGGCCACTTTACCCGTTAATATCCACTCGTGGGTAATAAGATAAGTACCTGTAACCATCCAGAAAGGCACCTGCATAGGGTTCAAAAAGCCAAGCAGTATGCCGTATTTGATGCTGGCATGTTCAGAGTAATTGGTTTCGGGTGGTTTATTGCGGTGTATCCAGGTAATGGTACCCAAAACACCAAATAATATCACCATTATCCAGTCAATAACAACCGCAAGCCTTAATTCGCCAGACAGCCATCGGGCGGCATGCATAATAAAATAAGTAAAGAAAAATTCAACGCATGAAAAGGCTACAATAAAGCGAACAGCCTCTTTTATACCACGATTTATAGTGATTTGTATTAACGTAAGGTTGATGTTTCCGGGCGGTATGTAACCAATAAAATTGGCAATGAGCCCTATAAAAAAGGTCAGGAATATCATTTTGGCAAAGATAGGTTGTAAATAAGCAGATGTGCAAATTTCATATGTGAAGTTTATTGAGGTTGGCTGAACTACGATTTCAAGGATTTAGTCAAAACACAGTTTTTTGATCCCAAAGTCATTTGTCTATTAGTCCATAAGTCCAATAATCCCTGTTCAAACAAAAAATCTGCATATTTGCACATCTGAAATCTGCACATTTACAACATGCCAACTGATAAAATAGTTTCCTTACTACCGTCTGCCACCGAAATAGTTTGTGCCCTGGGTCTTGAAGATAATCTGGTTGGCCGGTCGCATGAATGTGATTATCCTGCATCGGTACAGCAATTGCCGGTATGTACCGAAGCTAATTTCCCGGATAACTTAAGCAGCCGGCAGATAGATGTTAAGGTGAAAGAGATCCTGGCCGATGCCTTATCGGTTTATACGGTAAAGCGTGAACAAATTAAACAACTGGCACCTGATGTGGTAATTACGCAGGATCAGTGCGAGGTTTGTGCCGTATCTCTGGCCGAAGTGGAATTGGCGCTTGATAATTACCTTGATAAAAAAGCACGCATCGTATCCCTGCAACCCAATAGCCTTGATGATGTTTTCAGTGACATTATTACTATAGCTAAAGCTTTAAACGTACCTGAAGCGGGGGCCGACCTACTGGAGCGCCTAACCGAGCGGGTAGACATTATCAAACATAAATTAAAATTTAGCGACAGTAAGCCAACGGTTGCCTGTATCGAGTGGCTCGACCCATTGATGGTTTCGGGTAATTGGGTGCCCGGCCTGGTTAATATTGCCGGTGGTACACCTGTGCTGGCACAGGATGGTAAACATTCGCCCTATGTACAATGGAGCGATATCCAGGAACAAAACCCCGAGTTTATAGTGGTAATGCCTTGCGGTTTTTCGATAGAACGTACCCTGAAAGAAATTGATATACTGATGCAGCTGCCCGGCTTTGCCGATCTGAAAGCCATCAAAAACAACCAGCTTTTTATTGCTGATGGTAACCATTACTTTAATCGCCCCGGTCCGCGTATAGTTGATTCTATCGAGATACTGGCCGAGATCATGCGCCCCAAACAATTTGCCTTTGGCTACGAAGGCGAAGGTTGGATTAAGTTTGGACTATAAGACTTTTGGACTTCCTGGATTGTGGGATTCTCGGACTTTTGGACTGTAAGACTTTTGGACAAAGGACAAAGGACTCTCCATTATCTGACGCAAGTATGAAGCGAGGGAAGTGTAAGGGCTGCTTGTGCATTTGCAGAGGCACAAGTAGCCTCTGTGTTCAGGCCATTGCTTCACTTGCGCCAGGGTAGGACAAATTTTGGAAATAAAAAGTACACTCATCTCCTGAAACTTACGAAGTTTTTAAAACTTCGTAAGTTTGGAATGCGCTGTCCGAAGTCCTTAATCTTAAAGTCTTTTATCCATTGTCCAAAACTCCCAGAGTCTCATAATCCCCAACTCTCATAGTCCCATTAAGAACTTCTTAAAATAATTTAAAAAGTATAACTAAAATGTGGAAAGGTTATTTATATTTACCTTTCAATCCATTATCAACCAATACTATATTATGCGCAAAATTTTTACAGCGATGCTTTTCGCGGCATTTTTTATGAGCACGGCATTTAGGTTTCATGACGAAGTAAAGTTTAAAGTTTCTGATCTGCGCGTGAGCTGGCAGGTGGTTGATAACAATTATCAGAATAAAAAGCAGGCTTTAACCGCGCTGGTAATTACCAATACCGGGCACGAGGTGTTGCCCGCCAGCGGATGGAAGTTTTATTTTAACTCGGGCCGCGGCTTTGCCGAGCAGGCGGTGAGTAACAATGCCAAAATAACCGCGGTAAATGGTGATTTATATTGCATTACCCCAACCGATGGGTTTAAGGACCTGAAACCCGGTGCGTCTGTACGTATTGAATATATTAATGAAGACCCTGTGGTGAATGTTACCGATGCGCCTGAGGGTATTTATCTGGTTTGGGATGCCCAGCCCGAAAAAGGATATTCTATCACCTCGTTTACCGTTGAGCCCTACAAGCCTGATTACCAAGGCCTGGTAACGCCCGAGATTGTTTTCGATAGAAATAAGAGCATTACCGATATCCCGGCCGATAACCTGCCCCAGGTCTTTCCTACACCCGTAAGCTATCAGCAAACTGGTACTGATAAGTTTGTGTTGAATAATCCGGCCCCTATTGCAGGTTTCTCTGATAAAAGATTTGAAAAAGAGGCTCGTGTGCTAACTGATTACATAGCATCCTTGGGGGGCGAAAAATCAAAGACCGAAACCAAAGCCGGTTCGCTTAAAACCATTGTTATCAAATATAAAGAAGGCATTAACCCCGAAGGATATGAAATGAGCATTACGCCAACAGGCATCCATATTTTTGCGTCGGCAACGGCGGGTGCCTATTATGCGGTGCAATCGGTAAAAAGCATGATCCCGGCATCAGCATTTGCCAATCCTAAAAAGAACATCGAGATCCCTTGTGCCGAAATTAAGGACGAACCGCGCTTTGCTTACCGTGCCGTGATGCTTGATGTGGCCCGCAATTTTCAGCCTAAAAAACAGGTGTTAAAATTGCTGGAAGCTATGAGCCTGTACAAACTAAATACCCTGCACCTGCATTTAACTGATGATGAAGGCTGGCGTATTGAGCTGCCATCATTGCCTGAACTAACCACTGTAGGATCCAAACGCGGCCATACTTTAGATAGTAAGAATTTTTTACCCGCATCTCACGGTTCTGGCCCTGATGTAAATAATACGGTTGGAACTGGATTTTATAACCGCGCTGATTACATCGAGATCTTAAAATACGCTACCGACCGCCACATTGCCGTAGTACCCGAAATTGAAACGCCGGGCCATGCCAGGGCACCTATCAAGGCGATGGATAACCGCTACAACCGCCTGATGGCCGAGGGTAAAAAGGCCGAGGCCGAAAAATACCTGCTGCGCGATCTGAATGATAAATCGGAGTACCGCTCGGTACAATACTGGAATGATAACGTGATCGATGTGTCGTTGCCATCTACTTATAATTTTGTGGAAACCGTGGTGAGTGATATTGCCGCTTTATACAAGGAAGCGGGCGCACCTTTAAAAACTATCCACTTTGGTGGCGACGAAGTGCCCCCGCATGTTTGGGAAAAATCGCCTGCTTACCTAACTCTGAAAGCAACGCATCCGGAAATACAGAGTACCAACGATCTGTGGTATTACTTTTATGGCCGCGTAAACGAAATATTAAAAGCTAAAGGACTGCTGTTGTCAGGCTGGGAGGAAATGGCTCTGCGTAAAACCATGTTGGATGGTAAACCGACTTATGTACCTAATCCTGATTTTACTAAAGAACATTTACAGGCAGATGTATGGAACAATGTGCTGGGCGGCGGACAGGAAGATTTGGCTTACCGTTTAGCTAACTCGGGTTATAAAGTAGTGCTTACCTGTGTTACTAATTTGTACTTTGACATGGCCAACTACAAATCATTTGACGAGCCGGGCTACTACTGGGGCGCGTTTTTGGGTATCGATAAGTTTTTCTCGTTCATCCCGTATGATTATTTTAAAAATGCCGATGTAGATAAAAACGGCCTGCCTATTAACCCTACATTGTTTATAGGAAAGCAGCGCCTTACTGATTATGGCAAAAGCAACATCATAGGCTTGCAGGGCGCGCTTTGGGCCGAAACCGTGAAAAGCACCGAACGCATGGATTATATGATATTCCCCCGCCTGCTTGCCCTGGCCGAACGTGCCTGGGCTAAAGACCCGCAATGGGCCACTGAGCCTGATCCGGTGAAAGCTAAGCAGCTTTATGAACAGGCATGGTCGAACTTTTTGAATGTGTTGGGCAAACGTGAACTGCCAAGGTTGAGTTATTACGATGGCGGTTTCAATTATCGTATCCCCAAGCCGGGTATCAACCTGCAGGATGGCAAATACCTGAGCAATATTGAATTTCCGGGTCTAACTATTCGCTATACCACCAACGGCAAAGACCCCGACGAAAAAAGCAAGGAATACACCGGCCCGGTTGACTATAAAGGCGGCACTATCAAGTTCCGCGCATTTGACGTTAAAGGCCGCGGAGGCAATGTGGCAGAAGGCGGGAGTAATGGTTTGAATCCGTAAAGCTTGATAAGAAAACAGGAGTTTTGCAAATCCGAGTCCCACAGTATAAAACATTTAAGCATATTCAATTTTGATTATGCTTAAATGTTTTATACAAACCAGGGCTGTTCATGAATGATTATTTTTTCCATATCCAAATTACCTGCAAAATGTATTTTACCTGCTAATACAAGCGAATAAAGTACTTCGTCTACCCTATCATGCAATGGATCTTTGAACTTCAAACGTGCGTCAATGGCTGAACCAATTGGCAAATGACATGTTTTATTAAAACATTGTCGAACAAAATCTACTGCTAATGGATCAAAAACTATTGGATATTTAAAATCCTCTTCTTTATCGCCCTCTAATATATCATAAGGTTTAAGATCCTCAAGCAGACCACCCGTGAACATGCTTCGTCTGCCATAGCCAAAATACCACTCATCTGTTTTTTTTAATTGATAATAATCACTTTGGTAATCTTTTATCTCGTCCTTACAAATCCATGTAAGTGTATAATCTCCCATATAGCTTTCAATATGGAATTGAGCAATTTCAAAATTGATATTTCTTAGTATATGTTCAAGTTTTAACACCAAAAAATTCCATTCAATTAAGTTTAATCCAAGGCCTTTATATGTTGCTCCAAATGAAATCAAGATATCATCATAATAATAAGGTACCTCATAATCTCCAAAAGCAAACATGTTCGTGTTGATAAATGGATAGTATTGATCCTTACCTAAGCTTCTAAGGAAATTAACGGATTTCTCATAATCATTTCTGATTTTTATTGCACCATATATAGAATTGAATTCCATTTCTATTCTAATTAAAATTTAACCTGTCACTTTTAAATTTCATCATTCTTCAAATGTTGATCAGAATTGAACCCCCATTCCCACAGTATAATTCCTCAAAGGCGATGCGTTATAGTAGCGGTTGCCCACAGCGTTCAGGTCATTACCCAGGCTATATTTCTGGTTCAGGATATTGTCTGCTCCAAAGTAAATTTCCAAATGCGTTTTGTGGCCAATGGTTGGCTGCCAGCTTGCTTTAGCTTGCAGCAGATTATAGCCTGCGGCATAAACCGTGTTACCATCATTTAGCGGGATGCGTGAGGTATAATTGTGTTGAGCAAATAACGACAGGTTATACGGCACCCGCAGCTGCAAACTGGTTACAAATACCTGTCTTGGTACCCCTGTTAGGTTATTGCCTGAGTAACTGGTAGTGGCATCTGCATAATCCCTGAATGTGAATTTACTATAGGTGTATGATTCATTAAACTGTAATCCACGCACAAAATTATGGCTGTTAGGGCGAATGAGCCAGTCTGTGAATGATAGCTCAATTCCCGGTTGGTTGGTGCCGCCCGCGTTAATATAATGCTCGGTTTCGTCGGCATTTACCCGACGCACTATGGCATTGCTAATGCGGTAGTAAAAGCCCGATACATCCAGGAACATGGTTTCATCCTGGTTACGCAGGCGAAAACCGGTTTCATAGTTCCAGCCGGTTTGGGCTTGCAGAGCAGTATTCACGATGTTGTCTGTAGGCCTAACCTCGGCAGTGGTTGGGGTAGAGTAGCCACGGCTTACAGATGCCCGCCAGATGAAGTTATTGGTAACCTGATAGCTCAAAGCCAGCCTTGGCATCAATTGCGGCGTAAAGTTACGGTTGGTGAAATCAGTTTGGGCAAGCGGATAAATGTTTTTAAAATCATACTCGTACCAGTTCAGGCTCAGCGCAGCTTCCAGGTGCAGGCGCTTATAAATATCGGCCTGGTAACGGGCAAATATAAAATGCTGATTGGTGTGTATGTAATCGCTGGTTTGGGTGGTATCTTTTACACCTTTGTTATTACCGTAATTGCTGATTATAGAGTTGGTTTGCTGCCATTCCATCCCCAGGTTCACTTTCCAGTTCAGGTTTTCTTTAGGCAGGCCCGCCAGCTCAAAATAGGTGCGGAAACCAAAAGTGTTTTCGCTGCGTTGCTCAAAATTGGTGATGAATGGATTAGCAAAGTCAACATGGTTGCCAAAAACAGCCAGCACGTTACGGATACGATCTGAAAAATGATATTCGTTAACCAGTCCGCCCAGATACATGG
>NZ_JBCECK010000133.1:0-13986 GCF_039207105.1 Mucilaginibacter sp. | reverse complement strand
CCTGCAGGGTGATATTGACAAAAATTATGACATAATCAAACAGGACCTCCTTAATAAGTCGGCAGCTGTAGCTGTCACCAAGTCAATGAGCCCCATCACGCGACGTTATAGTGATGGTTGGGGATTATCCTGGCCCGGAAGTAACGAAGCCGACAAGAAGGTTGATTTTATTCGCATGGCATCAGATGCCGACTTTGTCAAAACAATGGGCATTCAACTAACCGAAGGCAGGGACATTGACGTTAAAAAATACGCATCAGATTCTACTGCTTTACTCCTTAATGAAACAGCTGCTAAAATAATGCGGTTAAAAAGCCCTATTGGGGCAATTGTAAAAGATAATAACGTTGACTGGCATGTGGTTGGGGTGGTAAAAGACTTCATTTATGAGTCGCCCTATGAAAAGATACAACAGTTGATAGTGTTTGGGCCAAGATCCTTCTTCAACGTTCTGCACATCAAGTTTAACCCCGCCAATTCCATAGCCAAAAACATTGACATCGCAACGAATATATTTAAGCAGTATAATCCTCAGTATCCATTTGAGTATAAGTTTGTTGACGAACAATATAATTCAAAGTTTGAAGACGAAACCCGTATTGGAACTTTGGCTGCTTTATTTGCAGGATTAACAGTATTCATTTCCTGCCTTGGCTTGTTTGGCCTGGCCACTTATGTAGCAGAAAACCGAATCAAGGAAATCGGTGTGCGCAAAGTACTGGGCGCGTCAGTTGCCAGCATTACCACCCTATTATCTATCGATTTTTTGAAATTAGTAATTATATCTTTTATCATCGCATCGCCTGTGGCATGGTTTGCAATGAATAAGTGGTTGCAAGGATATACTTATCGCATTAGCATAGAATGGTGGGTATTCGCGCTCGCCGGAAGCCTTTCCATATTGATCGCCATTGGAACCATTAGTTTTCAGGCCGTCAAGGCTGCTTTATCTAATCCGGTCAAAAGCTTAAGAAATTGACAAACTATAAGTGAGCTGTTTGTGCCTGATAAAGATATGTTTTTATTAAAACCCGTCATCTCCAGAAAAGTTTGAATACGGGATACTCTGATAAAAACTACAGTCAACAAAAAAGGGTTTCTGTACAGAAACCCTTTTTCCATTAAAAGTATATTAAATAAGGTTATTCAACAATGCTTACTTTAAGCATATTGGTTTTACCTTGTTTAATAATAGGAACGGCAGCAGTATTAATTACTACATCACCGGCTTGAATTAAATCCTGAGATTTAAGTATGCCGTTAACATCAGCAATAGTTTTGTCGGTGCTTTCCAACTGGTCGTAGTAGAAAGAACGTACACCCCAAACTAAACTCAATGCATTTAGCAATTGTTTGTTTGATGTAAATATATAGGTGCTTGCCTTAGGCCTGTGGCTTGATATTTCAAAAGCGGTATAGCCAGATATTGTCATAGATACGATACCTACCGCGTTGGTATGCTGCGCCAGGTGAACCGCTGCTTCGCAAACAGCATCGCTCAGGTAATTAACAGAAGCCGGGTCGGTATTATCTATTTTGCTGGTGTTAAAGCTGTAACCAAACTCCTCAACGTTGCGCACAATTTTGGCCATAGTTTCAATAACAATAACCGGGAACTCACCAACTGATGTTTCACCGCTCAGCATCACCGCGTCGGCGCCATCCAGTACAGAGTTAGCTACGTCGTTAACCTCGGCACGGGTTGGGCGTGGGGTAGTGATCATTGATTCCAGCATCTGGGTAGCAACAATTACCGGTTTTGAAGCCGCGCGGCATTTGCGGGCAATCATTTTTTGCAGCAGTGGCACTTCTTCCAAAGGCATTTCAACACCAAGGTCGCCACGGGCTACCATCACACCATCGGTTGCGGCAATAATTTCGTCTATATTTTCAATAGCTTCCGGTTTTTCAACTTTAGCGATAACGCGGGCAGCTGAGCCAGCCTGAGCTATGATCTGTTTTAATTCAACAATGTCCTGACCGGTACGTACAAATGATAAACCAATCCATTCTACATCATATTTTAATGCAAACTGCAGGTTAATTAAGTCTTCTTCGGTTAAGCTTGGGATAGATACTTTGGTATTTGGCAGGTTAACACCTTTACGTGAGGTAAGGATGCCACCGTGTACCACTTCGCATATTACAGTATCTTTTCTATTGGTTTCAATAACCCTTAACTGCAGTTTACCATCATCAAGCAAAATAATTTCATTAGCCTGAACATCCTGAGGGAAGGTATCATAAGTAATATATATCTGCTCGTCGTTACCAATACACTCCTGGGTGGTAATTTTAATTTGGGTTCCGTTAACCAGGTGTATACCCCCATCTTTTACCAAACCGATACGAATTTTGGGTCCCTGTAAATCGGCCAGGATGCCCACATTGGTTTTGTATTCTTCATTAATTTCGCGGATGATGTCGATCACGGCTTTGTGATCTTCTGGTCTTCCGTGCGAAAAATTAAGGCGGCAAACATTAACACCGGCTTTTATCATCGCTAATAAAACATCCTTTTTAGCAGATGCCGGGCCCATTGTGGCAACAATTTTAGTACGATTATAATATAATTTCATATTGTTCTGGTTAACTGGTTTAAATTCACATTAGTGTAAAACCAACACTATTTTTTTAAAATCCGGCGCTAAAATAACAGATTTTCGCGTGATTTTATTTTTTTCGGATCAATCTTTACGGCGGCCACAATTTCTGGTATTTTATTTAACATCGAAATTAGGTTCTCGAGGTCGTCATCATCAATATAGTTCCTGATCATCAGAAAATAATCGGCACTTTTTATTTCGGGCACTAAATAGCCTTCAGAGCCTTTATTACCAATAAAATAAAAATCTGTTTCGGTTGTTTCCCAGTGATAATGGTATAAAGAAAATAATACCGGCTCGCTTCCCTGATAAATATCAACGGCCAGATCATTGGATTTGGTAAAATTAAAATTTAAAAACTTATTAATAAGATAACATACCCTGTAATCTTTCAGCGAGGTTGTGACTGCAATGAGCACAAAATCAAAATCGATCTCAAACTTTAAAAATTTCCTGTTCAAAATCATTACTTTTACGGATTCAAAAGTACAAATCGAAACTGTTTGAATAAAATTTTGTTAACGAATTATATTGTAAAAGTTTTAGATTTGATAATTGACAGAATTTATTTTTCTTTGCACTGAATTTTTATTAATCATTAAACTATAAAGACTATGTCTGATATCGCTTCAAGAGTAAAAGCTATTATCGTAGAAAAACTGGGTGTTGACGAAAGTGAAGTTACACCAGAAGCGAGTTTCACCAATGATCTTGGTGCCGACTCGTTAGACACCGTGGAATTAATCATGGAGTTTGAAAAAGAATTTAACGTGGCTATTCCTGACGATCAGGCTGAAACTATTGGTACTGTAGGCCAGGCTGTTGCTTACCTTGAAAAAACCGTTAAATAAAACTCCCTAACTGGATTAAATGGAGTTTAAAAGAGTTGTAGTAACCGGGCTTGGAGCACTTACTCCTATTGGTAACACAGTTTCAGAATACTGGAACGGGTTGATCAATGGGGTAAGTGGCGCTGCCTTAATCAAAAGTTTTGATACTGAAAAGTTCAAGACGAAATTCGCGTGCGAAGTAAAGAACTTTGACGCGGATGGTTTTTTGGGCCGTAAAGACGCCCGCAAATTAGATCCCTTTGTACAATACGCCCTGTTTTCAACAGAAGAGGCTGTACAGGATGCCGGATTAGATTTCTCAAAATTAGATACCAACCGTATCGGTGTTATCTGGGGTGCAGGAATTGGTGGTTTAAAAACGTTTTTGGATGAAGTGATGAACTTTGCCAAAGGTGATGGTTCGCCGCGTTTTAACCCTTTCTTTATCCCAAAAATGATCGCCGATATCGCCCCTGGTCATATCTCTATCAAATACGGCTTGCGCGGCCCTAACTTTACAACGGTTTCTGCATGCGCGTCATCAAACAATTCACTTATTGACTCTTTTAACTATATCCGCCTGGGTAAAGCTAATATGTTTATAAGCGGAGGTTCTGAAGCTATTATCAATGAAGCCGGTATTGGCGGTTTTAATGCCATGCATGCTTTATCAACCCGTAACGATGATCCGGCAACGGCATCTCGTCCGTTTGATCTGGACAGGGATGGTTTTGTAGCCGGTGAAGGTGCCGGTACCATAATTTTAGAGGAGCTGGAGCACGCTAAGGCTCGCGGCGCTAAAATTTATGCAGAAATGATAGGCGGAGGCATGAGTGCCGATGCATACCATATGACAGCTCCGCACCCTGATGGCCTTGGTGCCGCATCGGTAATGCGTGCTGCTCTGGAAGATGCAAACCTTACCCCTGCTGATATTGATTATGTGAATGTTCACGGAACATCCACCCCAATTGGTGACCCACAGGAAATTAAAGCTATACATGACGTATTTGGCGACGATATTTACCGTATAAATATCAGCTCAACCAAATCAATGACCGGGCACCTTTTAGGTGCTGCAGGTGCGGTTGAAGCTATCGCGTCTATATTGGCTTTAAAAAATGGTATTATACCACCAACTATAAATCACTTCACCGATGATCCTGCTTTTGACCCGAAAATAAACTTCACTTTCAACACTGCTCAAAAGCGTGATGTGAAGATTGTTCAAAGCAACGGATTTGGGTTTGGCGGCCATAATGCTTCTGTGATATTCAAAAAGTACGAAGATTAATTGTGGTTTGATGCCGATAAGTCAGTTTTATAAGTTATACATATCACCCAATAGAAAGTACGTTAAGATTTTAAAGAACTTGCTCGGTTTTGTGCCGGGCAATTTGTCTTTATACCGATTGGCTTTCCGGCATAAGTCTGTTGCCCAAAATGTTAAAAAAGGGGTAAAAAACAGTAACGAACGCCTGGAGTTTTTGGGCGATGCCGTGCTGGGCAGTGTTGTGGCCGAAGTTTTATTTAAACTTTACCCTTATGAAGATGAGGGCTTTTTAACTGAACTGCGTTCAAAAATTGTAAGCCGTGTAAACCTTAACGCGCTTGGCCGCAAATTGGGTTTTGATAAACTGATTGAGTATGATAGCCGTATGCTGAACTCAAGCAGGCAGGGTTCCTTACTGGGCGATGCATTTGAGGCCTTAATTGGCGCAGTTTATTTAGATAAAGGGTATGACTTTACCAAAAATTTCCTGATAAACCATATCATCAAATCGCATATTGATATCCATAAACTGGAGCAAACTGAAACCAACTTTAAAAGTAAGTTAATTGAATGGTGCCAACGCCACGGCAGGGATATTATTTTTGAACTGGTAACCAACCAGGAAGGCGAAAGCAATAAGCTATTCACCATACAAGCCAGTGTTGACGGCGAAATTATGGGCGAAGGCAAGGAGTTCAGTAAAAAGAACGCCGAAAAATTGGCCGCCGAAAAAGCCTGCGAAACTCTGGGTATTTAATCCATTTATCTTTTCAATAAATTAGCTTATTCAACTGCCGCGAGTTTAGCGATAGCGTAACTCGTGGTTATCTGTGCAACGAGCTTTCAGCTCGTTTATAATAAATTAAAAAAGTTGGGGTTAAGTAAGCTGAAAGCTTACATCATGCTACTGTCACGAGTTACGCTATCGCTAAACTCGCGACAGTAGAAATTAGCACCAGTAAGTGTACAGACTTCCTGATATTTAATTTAACCGTTTTTCTTTTTTCAAGCCTTTAAGGCTTTCACCTGGCTGAGAAAGTTTCAGAGAAGAATCACTTTTGATAAATGTAGGTGCGTTCAGCTTCTCCAGCCTGGCCTTATCGGGGCTTTTGCTGTAATAATCGTATGCTTTTAAGGTATGTTGAATCAGGTCGTAATTTGTCCACCCTTTCAGGTCTTCAAAAGTTGGGGTGTAGTAATCCATGAACTTTTGAGCCGCGCTGTCTGTTGGAAGTTTGGTGTACTCCCGCACAAAAGCCACATTATATCGCCTGATGATCTCGGCCTGCTCGGCCTCGCCCCGGGCAAAATTCTTAAACCTGCGTGCCCTTCCTGGTGTTTTACCAAAAAGTTCATATATACCAGTGAGCGGATTGGTTAAAAAAGAAAGTACCGGCGGGCTGCCACCATAAAATGTACCTTGTTTTTTGTAATCGCCTAAAACCTCGTTAAGTTCCTGCTTTTTGGTCTGTCCCAAAACCTTTACTTCATCCAACTTAATAATAGGCTGCAGGTAAATGGGCATGTCGCTATTGTTGAGTACAACAACCTTTTGAGGAGTATAGTCTTCTTTTGTAAATAACAGCGTATCGCCTACGGCAGTATTAATGGTAAACCAGCCAACATCGTCGCTAAGTATCTGCGTGTTGGTTTTCAAATCTTTAACCACAACACCGGCCACACGCTCGGGCGAGCTCTTTTTAGAGACCACACCTTTTATAGTGTATTGCTGGGCTGATGCTTTAAAAACAGAACAAAAGCAAATGGTTACAAGAAGCAGGGAGAGACGATATTGCATTAAATATTCAAAACGTAAATATACCAACTGTATTTTATACCAAGTGTAAAAAAGTGTTAAAGCGGGGGAAAGTCGGGGAAGTCCGGAAGTCCGGAGTCAGAAAGTCGGGGAAGTCCGGAAGTTTTTAGCTGCTTTTGCAATTTTATTGATATTTATCGTCTGACATTCAGTCTCTTTACACCAAACTTATACATCCAAAACTTTGAACTTCCCAGTCTTTTTCCATATCTTTCCGACTTACGGACTTCCCGACTTTCGGACTTTAAAACAAAAACCTATCTTTGCACATGATAAAATCCATGACAGGGTATGGAATTGCCAGTTCAGACTCAGGTAATACTAAATATACCGTTGAGATCAAATCCCTGAACAGCAAATTCCTCGAACTATCACTTCGCCTGCCCAAAATATTTTCTGAAAAGGAGTTTCAGCTCCGTAATGATTGCAGTAAACAGATTGAGCGCGGCAAGGTAAACCTGTCTATCAACGTGGAGCAGGTAAATGTTGCCGTAAAAGCAGCCGGCATTGATAAGGTTTTGCTGAAGCAATATTACCAGCAGCTTAAAGATGTAAGCGTTGAGCTTAATGAGCCTACATCCAATTTATTGCAGCTTGCCCTGGGCCTGCCCGAAGTGGTAAAATACGAAGATGAAACCATGTCTGACGATGAATGGAAGCTGGTTGAAAAGACCTTTCAGCAAGCTTTAGCCGCATTTCAGCAATTCAGATCGGACGAAGGTAACGTACTGGAAAACGACCTGAAATACCGCATTGGTGTAATCCTCAAAAACCTGGAACTGGTTGAACTGGAAGACCCAAAACGCGTACCCCTGATTCGTGAGCGCCTGAATACTTTTTTAAGTGAAGCAGCCAACCGCGAAGCTATCGACCAAAACCGTTTTGAACAGGAACTGATATACTATATTGACAAGCTTGATATTACCGAAGAGAAAATAAGGCTTAAAACACACTGCGAGTACTTTATTGAAACCCTCAAAAATGCCGATGCTAACGGTAAAAAATTAGGTTTTATATCGCAGGAGATCGGTCGCGAAATAAATACCCTGGGCTCTAAAGCTAATGATGCCAATATTCAGAAACTGGTAGTAGGCATGAAAGAAGAGCTTGAAAAAATTAAAGAACAACTGTTAAACGTATTATAATAAGCTTATAGATAATAGTTCATAGATCATGGCCTTTTAGCTGCCATGATCTATGAACTATTATCCATTACCCATTAACTAATGACCCAAGAAGGCAAACTCATCATATTTTCAGCTCCATCGGGAGCAGGCAAAACTACCATAGTGCATCACCTGCTCGGCAAAATACCTGAGCTTGAATTTTCAATTTCGGCCACCACCCGCGAACGCCGCGGTGATGAGGTACATGAGCAGGATTATTATTTTATAAGCAAAGAAGAGTTTTTGCATCGTATTGCCAAAAAACAGTTTGTTGAGTTTGAGGAGGTTTATACCGGAACCTTTTACGGCACCCTGCGTACCGAAATTGAACGCATTTGGGCAATGGGTAAAACCGTAATATTTGATATAGACGTAGAGGGCGGCATGCACCTGAAACGCAAATACGACGGACAGGCACTGGCCATATTTGTGCAACCACCATCACTGGAAGTTTTGATTGAACGCCTTACCGGCCGCGGTACCGATAGCGAAGAAAAACTAAAGGAACGCTTTGCCAAAGCCGAAAAAGAACTGAAATACGCCCCACAGTTTGATATTATACTCAAAAATTACGATCTTGATACGGCTTGCAAGGAGGCCGAGGAGTTGGTTAAGAATTTTATTGGCCCCACAGCCTCGTAAAGAGGAGCACTAAAGTCATTTAGTCAAAAAGAATTTACAAAAACACAATTTATCATTCCCCCTTTAGGGGGTTAGGGGGCGTTAGTTAATGAAAATAGGCTTACTGTTTGGTTCATTTAATCCCATACATATAGGGCACCTGATCATTGCCAATTATATGGCAAATCATACCTCGCTTGATAAGGTTTGGCTGGTGGTATCGCCGCAAAACCCGCTTAAAAAGTATGGCGACCTCATTAATACCTATGATCGTATTGAAATGGCCCGTCTGGCTACAGATAATGCTACCAATATTACTGTAAGCGATGTGGAGCTGAAACTTCCACAGCCCTCTTACACCATTGATACGCTTACCCATTTAAAGGAAAAATATCCTACCTATGAGTTTGCCCTCATTATGGGCTCTGATAACCTGGGCACACTCCATAAGTGGAAAAACTATAAACTCATCCTGCGCGATTACAAGATATTTGTTTACCCGCGCCCGGGCTACGAAAACGCCGAACTGGCAGATCATCCTTCGGTAACCATTACCATGACCCCGCAGATGGAACTTTCGGCAACCTTTATCCGCAAATCCATCGCCGAAAAAAAGAACGTGCAATACTTTGTTCCCGACCCCGTTTTACATTTTATTGAAAGCAAGGGTTTGTATAAATCCTAATATCGATTTAATTAGCGTTATTGCTGACAAGGTGTTTTTTGTCATTGCGAGCGACAGCGTAGCAATCGCGAACTTTACAGAGCGGTTTTGAATAGTTCGCGATTGCCTCGTCGTTCCTCCTCGCAATGACAAGATGTTTTTATTATTTCTTCCTAATCACCTTTTCATCTCCTTAAACTATCTTTGTACCGTGAGCGAAAAAACTATACTTAAACTGCAGCTGCCTACCGATCCGCTTTGGGTTAAAAATGTAGTAGAAAGCAACATTGAGGAGCTACTAACCGATCATGCTTTTTGCGAGCAAAAAGCGGCCAGCAATGCAATAACGCTTATTGTACAAAATCCCAACCTGTCTGATCTGGTGCAGGAAATGGCCTTGTTGGTTCAGGAAGAGATGGATCATTTTAAGCGAGTTCACGACATTATCATCGAGCGCGGCTTTGTGCTTGGCCGCGAGCGTAAGGACAATTACGTGAACGAATTACGCAAATTTATCATCATCGGCGGAGGCCGCGAAGCCCAGCTGATTGACCGTCTGTTATTCTCGGCCATGATCGAGGCGCGTAGTTGTGAGCGTTTCAAGGTATTGTCAGAAAATATTAATGATACTCACCTATCTGAGTTTTATCATGAGTTGATGGTAAGCGAGGCTACACACTATGCCATGTTTATACGCCTGGCTAAAAAGTATGCCGTTGAGGTAGATGTTGATAAACGCTGGGCTGAATTTCTGAAATATGAAGCTGAGGTGATCCAAAACTATGGTAAAAGCGAAACCATACACGGGTAATTCATCTATACAAACCCGGTAATTACCGATACTTACTTTTATAAGCGATTTTGAATGTGTTACTTTATACATGTCGCGCTTTAAAGCATTTACCGTAACAATACATATTGCCGGCTGGCTGCTGTTTATGGCCTTCCCGTTGGTATTTATAAATAGCCACGGGCGTGATACTCCTGCCTGGTCATTACTGCAAAAACATAGTTATTGGTTTTTCTGCTATGTGTATATCTTCCTCTTTTATAGCAATGCTTATTATTTTATCCCACAGTTTTTCTTAAAAAAGCGCTATACTATTTACACACTGATTGTGCTGGTACTGCTTGGCGGCGTTTATTATTTACGCCCGTTTGATAAACTGCTTAGAAACGGTGGCAACCGGGTATTTTATCAGCGATCATCATTTGAGCGGCCGCCATCAGATCATGACACATCCGGAGAAGTCCCTCACCACCATTGGCGCAGGCAACAACACTTCCCGCCACCAAATTGGAATAATGACAGGTATCCTTTTCCTCCAAAACGACCAATAGATACTACCAGCCTGTTTATATTTTTAATGATCATGGCCTTAAGTACTGCCATCCGCACGGTACAGCAATGGCATCTTATTGAACAGCGTGCCGCCCGCGCCGAGGCCGATAGGGTAAGTGCAGAGCTTTCCTTTTTAAAAGCGCAGATCAACCCGCACTTTCTGTTCAATACCCTTAACAATATTTATACGCTTGCTGTTACCAAGGATGATAATGCCCCCGATAGCATCATGAAACTATCAAACATTATGCGTTATGTAACTGATGATGTAAATACCGATTTTGTACCCTTGCAAAGCGAGATTGATTGCATCAGCGATTATATTGAATTGCAGCGCCTGCGCATCGGCAACAATACCACCGTTAATTTTAATGTAGATGGCAAGCCCGATGGCAAAAACATTCCGCCGCTTGTATTTATGACCTTTATTGAAAATGTATTTAAATACGGTATCAGCAAACATGAAAGTTCTGTTATTGATATTCATATTGGCATCAGCAACGCGGTTATTACCTTTGCTTGCAGTAACCGGATATTTGCTCAAAACCGTGAAAACCAGCGCACCGGTATCGGCA
The DNA here is from genome assembly GCF_039207105.1 of Mucilaginibacter sp. Taxonomy (GTDB): domain Bacteria; phylum Bacteroidota; class Bacteroidia; order Sphingobacteriales; family Sphingobacteriaceae; genus Mucilaginibacter. The sequence goes on along the minus strand of NZ_JBCECK010000133.1, from coordinate 3,093 downwards.
TCAATAATACCCGGCAGCGCCTGGCCCATTTATACCCGGACAAACATCAATTAAATATTAATATCGAAAACAACCGGTACATCGTTCAGCTTACATTACAAAACTCCTGACCATGACACTTAAATGTATAGCTATTGACGACGAACCGCTGGCCTTACGGCTGATAGATGAGTACGTATCCCGCTTCCCAGCCCTGCAGTTGATAAAAACATTTGACGATGCCATTTCGGGAGCCGAGTTTTTAAAAGCAAGGCCGGTCGACTTGCTTTTTATCGATATCAATATGCCCGATATTACCGGTATCGATTTGGTGCGTTCACTGGAGGTAAAACCTATGGTAGTATTTACCACCGCTTATAAAAACTTTGCCTTTGAGGGTTTTGAACTGGAGGCGCTTGATTATATTTTAAAGCCCATAGATTTTAAACGCTTTGAAAAGGCTGTTGAAAAAGCTATTGATTATTACCGCTACAAAACACAAACTCCCGGCGAACAACCCGACGAAAGCCTGTATGTGTATTCAGAATACCGGATGGTAAAAATTGACCTGGGCGCTATTGAATACATTGAAAGCATGGAAGATTACATCAAAATACACCTTACCGATGCTAAAACAGTGCTTACGCTGATGCCTATGAAAAAGGTACTGGAAAAGCTGCCTGCCGATAAGTTTCAGCGCATTCACCGCAGTTATATAGTGCCGGTTAACAAGATCCGGTCTATTCAGAATCGTAAGGTAAAGCTAACCGATGTGGAGCTGCCAGTGAGTGAAAGCTATGCCGATTTCATTCGTACCTGGATGAAATTTAAATAAAAATATGGCTTTATCGGCACAAAATACCTGTTTACCGATACCCTCCTCTATTTGCTAACCGTAGCCGATACATTTACATTAATTAATAAAACGCATTGTTTAACCTTATTAATTGATGTACATATCATGGAACGAAAAAGCTTTCTCCGCACTTTTGCAGTAGCAGCGGCAGCAGGCCCTATGCTTATTGAAGCCTGCAAAAAAGATTCAACTGCAACCGCGGCCGATGCCACGACATCAAACTCCAATACCTCAACCAACGGCAGCACCTGTTTAGTTGCCCCCACCGAAGAGGAAGGGCCATTTCCATATGCCAGCGGCGAAATTAATAATCCGCTGAACCGCACCGAAGTTACGGGCGGTCAAACCGGCGTGCCGCTTTCCGTAAGTTTTGTGGTAGTAAATACAAATAACAATTGCAACGTAGTGGCCGGTGCCCGGGTTGATATATGGCACTGCAATAAAGATGGTTATTATTCGGGCTATGGCAATCAGCCAGGGGCATTGGGCACCAAAAGTTATATCGGCGAAACCTGGCTAAGGGGTTATCAGCTTACAGATACATCCGGAGTAGCCAAATTTACAAGCATCTACCCGGGTTGGTATTCGGGCCGTGCAACGCATATACACATGGAGATATTTGTAAATAACGTACTCAAAAAAACTACGCAAATGGCTTTTCCTGAGACTATATCTGATGCTGTACATGTTTCAACGCTGTATGCCTCGCACGGAGTAAACCCTACCCGCAATGCCAGCGATCATGTTTTTGGCAATTCGGCTACCGATTTGGCCAACGAAACCATAGCATTAACTGGCAGCGCATCAGAAGGATATTCCGGATCATTCACTATTGGCTTGGCTTTGTAATATCAAAACGTACCACGTAAAACCTAAAACCCCCAAAATGGCACTTATTAAATTAGCATACAGACAAGTCATCAATGCATCTTCAGAAGGTGAATTTGAGAAAAAGGTATTTCAGGCAACATACCAGGAGTTTTTATTAAAAAATCAGGCCTACAATCCTGACGGAAGCTTTAAAACTTTTACAACGTTAAAGGCCCACGATGGCCGGGCAAACTCGCTACATTATAAAATTGGTTTTGCGGCGGGCCATTTGATACAAACGCTGAATAATTATATCCCCGGACTGAAGGATAATCTGAGCAAGAGTATAAAATTTGAATTGCCTGAGTTTGAACTCATCGAATCAGATATCGATAATGTGTATGTACACCAGCTGGCTATTACTTATACCACCGGTACCTTGACTTTAATTAACCAGCTGGGTGAATTTATGATACTGGCCGAAGGCGATATCAGCAAGCTTACCGCGGCGACTACTTTTATACTCAGAATGCAGCCTAACTTAGCTATAGTAAGCTATCAGGAAACTGATGAACCTGAACTTAAGGAATTGAATGGGTTGAAGTATGAATAATTTTAACAAGGTTGCGATAGCAATAATAAACTGCTTATAGTAGTCCTTAGTAAGAACAGCTTCTACTTCCGTTTTATCAGATACATGTAGGTTACATATGTAATATCAATTGTATTTGCCGAGGTGTTAAAATTTAAGTTATTTAAAATAAGCTTTACCTGAAAACTTTTGCTTTCGGCAGTAAGCCACATCCACGTTGCAGGTACCGTATACCGATTATCATATACCTCTTTATTTTTTTCGAGATAAGTATTCAATTTTGCTTTGTCAGTTAATAATTTCCTGGCAATTGTTGAAGGGTTAAAGGTAAGCGTCTCCTTGTTTATTTTTAAAATAGTGGCTTTGCTTTGCAGGATAATATGCTGAATGGCAAGCCCGCTTATTGTATCAGCAATGGTATCCTTGGTAAGCGCTGGATCCATTATAAAATCATAACCCTTGGAATCAATTAGGGTACCCTGTTTACTCACATTGTAGAAAGAGTTTTTTTCTGTTTTACCTTCTACTGCGTACCGCGCCGAAAACTTGCTTACTGCCAGTTGTTTTTTAATCCATTCCTGTTTTTCATCCTGAAGTTCATACCTATTCAATGTACTATTATCGCTTTTACTTTGCAGCTTGCCTAATGAATCTGCGACCATCGAAAGATCTTTACTAAAATAAGGCTGTAGTGGCGCCAAGTCATAGTGCGATACAAAGTAATCCAGGTTAGCTGCCGCGGGCCTTCCTTCTTCATTGCTTATTTTATCACTGTCAACAGGTATCAGCTTGCCGTTTTTAAAAGCATGATGCTTTTCAAAAAAACGGATAATGATGCGCCTTTGCGAATACATAC
>NZ_JBCECK010000132.1:0-14022 GCF_039207105.1 Mucilaginibacter sp. | reverse complement strand
TGGTACGGGACATAAACCACTGCTTGCCTTTCATGGCTATGGTATGACGGGTAAACAGTTTCACGTGCTCGAAAAATCAATATTGCCCAAATACCACGTTTACGGTTTTGATCACTTTTTTCATGGCCATAGCCAGCTGGATGGCTGGACAGATGAACAGATACGAGCCGGCATGCCTAAGGAGATGGTGCGTAATTACATGCAGGAATGGTTTAAAATGTACGGCGAACAGCGATTCTCGGTTATGGGATACTCTATTGGTGCCAACCTTGCCCTGATACTGCTTGAAGAATACGCCCACCTTGTTGATGATGTAATATTGATGGCGCCCGATGGATTATCAGTATACAAAGGCTTTCATTTTTTACTGCATAATCCGCTGGGTAAATTTCTTTTCCGTGGGGTAACTAAAAGTAAATGGCTGGCTCCTTTTGTGCTCAAGAGTGCAAAAAAGGCAGGCATGATAGATGATAGCCTGTATCAGATTGCCTATAATGAAATTGATACCGAGCAAAAGCGGCTGGATACTTATTATACGCTAAATTTGATCCGATTATTAAAGCCAGACGTTGAAAAAATTGCTGCGCAAATAAATCAGTATAAAATTAATTGCCTGTTGATATTTGGGAAAGATGATAAACTGTTTCCCAAATCGGCAGCTATGCCATTTATTAAAATGCTTGATAATGCCGAGGTACATGAGCTGGCTCTTGGGCATTGGCTGGTTATTAAAGCGCTCGACGAATATTTAGTACAATAAAAAACTATGCTGCCTTCACGCCAGAATGATACCTTGAGTAAAATGTTCTACCGCTTTATGCGCTGGTGGATGAGGCGTAATTTTAAAGAAATCAATATACAGCCATTTGAGCCCATGCCTGGGCATTCCATTTTGCTGCTCACCAATCACTTTAGTTGGTGGGATGGCTTTTTTGCCAACTACGCGGCTTTTAATAATCTAAAACGAAGGCTTTTTATCATGATGCAGCATGATCACTTTGTAAATCACTGGTATTTTAAGTACCTGGGCGCTTTCTCCATGAAAAAAGAATCGCGGGAGATGCTGGAATCACTTAGCTACTCGGCCAATTTATTGAACAATCCCGAAAACCTGGTTGCCATATTTCCGCAGGGCGAGCTTTGCTCTAACCATATTACCCACATTCACATTGAAAAAGGTATTGAGCGGCTCATTAAACAAATTAAAGGCCCCTGCCAAATAGTTTATCAATGTACGCTGATTGATTATTTTGAAAGTTTAAAGCCGCGTGCTTATATGCACCACTTTGATTGCGGCGTGGCCGGTGAGGTTCCTTTTGAGGAGTTGAAACAACGCGTCAATGATTTTCATCAGCAGGCATTAAAAAATCAGGTTAACATAGAGCACTGATTGAATTTGTTTTTCAATCAGTATCTTGCAGCCAATGATCAGCCCCAAAAAAAACAGGTTAGTACATTGGTTTTTCCATCGCTATTTGCTGTGGATAGTAGGGCGTAACTTTCATGAAGTGAGGTTAGCGCAGACTTCTGCAATTGCCAATAACAAGGCTATTTTACTCCTGGCCAATCACTTTAGCTGGTGGGACGGTTTTTTGATGTACTACGTTAACCATAAACTGCTACATAAAAAATTTCATATCATGATTCTGGAAGAAACCATACGGCAGGTTTCATTTTTTAAATATATGGGTGCGTTTTCAGTCAACAAAAACTCCCGCGATATGATAGCCTCACTGAACTATGCCGCCGGATTATTAAACGATCCAAAAAATATGGTACTCATTTTTCCGCAGGGTAAACTTTACTCTAATTTTGTTGATCAGGTTACCTTTCAAAAGGGACTTATGAAAATTATTACCCGGGCGCAGCAAAACTTCGATTTATTGTTTGCGGCAACATTTGTGGAGAATTTTAAATATAAAAAGCCTACTGCCAACGTTTATTTAAAAACCATTACTGGTAATTTAGCTTATAAAAGTATGGATGAGCTAACAGCAGCTTATCAGCAACATTATAACTCAACAAAACAACTACAAACCGAAATAGTATTATAAAAAGTGATCATTGCCCTATCAATAACCCTTTTTTTTATCATCCTCCGTTTTTCGGTTACACTGTTTAATTTTATATCCAATCCCAAATTGCACCGGGTTGGTAAACATTATACCGATAAGGTGTCGGTGTTAATACCGGCCCGTAATGAAGCAGGTAATATTTTAACCTTGCTCCAATCTATCCACGATCAGGATTACGAAAACTACGAAGTGATCGTGCTTGATGATGAATCGGGTGATGATACTTTTGATGTTTGTTCGGCATTCGCCGTTAAGCATCCTCATTTCCGTGTAATAAAAGGAGATAAACTCCCGGATGGATGGATAGGTAAAAACTATGCCTGTCATCAATTAGCACTACAGGCCAGCGGAAAATATTTACTTTTTCTGGATGCTGATGAAGAGGTGAAACAGGGGTTGATCAACAGTGCTGTACACCGGATGCATTTGCACCAGCTGGGTTTACTAAGCTTATTCACTAACCAGCAAATGGAAACAACCGGCGAGCGGACAGTGGTACCGCTGATGCACTTTATATTGCTTAACCTGTTGCCTTTGCGGTTAATATATCTGGTTAAAAACGCATCGGTTGCCGCAGCAAGCGGTCAGTTCATGATGTTTGATGCAGCTACGTACCATAAAAATCAATGGCACAAGGCAGTAAAGCATAAGGTAGTTGAGGATGTGGAAATTATGAGACTGGTAAAAGCAGAGGCTTATAATGGTGAAGCACTATTGGCCAATGGCATGATCAGTTGCCGTATGTATAGAAGCCATAATGAGGCTATAGCCGGCTTTAGTAAAAACTTTTTAGCGGCATTTAATTATAGTATTATTGGCTTTCTGGTTTACATCGTGCTTATTATAGGTGGCCCCATGATCGTGATCATGACGCTGAACCTTCCGCTGCTGTTTTTTATGCTGGGTTTAATTGTACTCACCCGCATCATGATCTCGTTGCTATCAGATCAAAGTGCTGTGAATAATATCCTCTTGCATCCTTTGCAAATGCTAAATATGCTGCTTATTGCTTTTACATCCATACAAAAATATTTAACTAAAACAACGGTATGGAAAGGACGTAAAATTTGAAAGCGTTGTTTAATTACGCTGTAACACCTAAGGATAGGATAGCTGTAATCATCATTATACTGTTTCACGTGGTTGGCTTTATTGGTTTTATTATACCACCTTTTGATGCTGTTTTTTTAAATATAGTGCCCTGGCATTTACTGTTGATGGCAGCAGTGATTTTGTACAGCCATAAACAGGATATCGATAAGCTGGCGGTGTTTGCCCTGCTCATATTTTTTATTGGTTTCATGGCCGAATATATTGGGGTACATACTGGTTGGTTATTTGGCAACTATGCTTATGGCGAAACATTAGGTATAAAGTTGTTTAATATTCCATTAATGATAGGTATAAACTGGTTTTTGCTTATTTACGCGACAGGGGTAAGTATGCGACGCAGTCGTATGAAAAATATGTTGGCAAGAATAGTAATCGGTGCATTGGTGCTGGTATTGCTTGATATACTCATTGAACCCATCGCCATTCATTTTGATTATTGGCATTGGACTGGAGGTAGTATCCCAGTTAAAAATTACGTCTGTTGGTTTCTGCTGAGTGCATTGCTGCTTTTTATTTTTGAACAATTTAAATTTAAGCGGCAAAGCATTGTAGCCATAGTACTGTTGGTTATGCAGTTTGTGTTTTTTATGGGACTGGGTATATTTAATTAAGTTTGGCTGGTATTTGTCAAAATTCACTTATGATTAGCATCAGCCATTATTTTTGCTGTAAATTTGTAACGCAATGGGAGAGTATCAGTTAAAAGTTACTATTGATCAGGATTCGGGCTTTTGCTTTGGCGTAGTATACGCCATTGACATGGCCGAAGAAATACTGGCCGAAGACGGTTATTTATATTGCCTGGGCGATATAGTTCATAATGATGAAGAGGTAGAGCGGTTAAAAGCCCTCGGCCTACGTATTATTGAACATGCCGAATTGCAAAATCTGCATAACGAGAAAGTTTTGATCCGCGCTCATGGTGAGGCTCCCGATACTTATCGTATAGCGTTAGAAAACAATATTACACTGATAGATGCATCTTGCCCCGTGGTGTTAAAACTGCAGAACAGGATAAAGACCTCTTATGATTCTGACGAAAAGATACTGATTTTCGGTAAGCATGGCCATGCAGAGGTGATCGGTTTGCAAGGACAAACAAATGGTGATGCCCTGGTTTTTCAGGATATAGCTGAATTGGATAATGTTGAGCTGCCGCAAAACATCACGCTGTATACACAGACCACCAAAAGCATGGAGAAGTTTTATGGCATTAAAGATGAACTCATTTCCCGTGGTTATAACCTGAAAGCGAATGATACCATTTGTCGTCAGGTATCTAACCGCGATAAGGATCTGCCTAAATTTGTAAGCCGTTTTAATAAGATTGTGTTTGTATCTGGCCGTAAATCATCAAACGGGAAGGTGTTATTTGAGGTTTGCCGTAAGCATAATCCCGATACTTATTTCATATCATCATCAAGCGAACTGGATAAAAGCATGTTTTCGGCAAATGATACCATAGGTATAGCCGGAGCTACATCAACACCTATGTGGCTGATGCAGGAAGTAAAAGCCGAGCTCGAAAAATTTTAACAGCACGCTTTTTGCTGTTATATCAAATACATGCAAAAAAGCCAATCAAATACAGGTTTATGGATTGCCCTGCTGGTTATTGGCTGCTGGGCAACATCTATTATACTCCTCATGCAATGGCATTTTAGCTTTGCCAATCCCCTGGTTTACCTGTTTATTCTGGTGCAGATGCATTTGTACACCGGTTTGTTTATAACCGCCCACGATGCCATGCATGGCACGGTATCTTCAAATAGCCGGATAAATAATTTTATCGGGTATTTGTGTGTCTTTTTGTATGCATCGTTCTGGTACCCCAAATTATATACTAAACATCACCAACATCATAACCATGTACATAGCCATGATGATCCTGATTATCACGAAGGTGGTTTTTGGAGTTGGTATGTAAGGTTTATCCGTAATTATTTATCTGTATGGCAAATTGTGGTGATGGCCGTGCTGTTCAATATTTTAAAGCTGTGGATACCGCAGCAAAACCTCATCATGTTTTGGGTAGTGCCATCATTAATAAGCACCTTGCAGCTGTTTTACTTCGGAACATATCAACCTCATAAGGGCGAACATGATAACCCTTATTTTGCCCGGAGCCAACCTAAAAATCATGTATTGGCATTTTTTAGCTGCTATTTTTTCGGTTATCACTATGAACATCATGATTCGCCAGGTACTCCCTGGTGGAGGTTGTGGAAAAGCCCCCCAGCCCCCTAAAGGGGGAGCTGTTTAGTTTATTAGCAATCATTCATTTGTAAATTGTTCCCCAATTAAAAGGTTAGGGGCTTTTATTTTATATTTTTGCATCTGAATATTATGGGTAAAAAAGCAGTTTTATTGGTGAACTTAGGAACACCAGACAGCCCCTCTACGGCGGATGTACGTACTTATTTGAATGAATTTTTAATGGACCCAAGGGTTATTGATATCAACCCAATATCCCGTACCCTTTTAGTAAAAGGTCTTATTACTCCTTTCAGGGCTCCAAAATCAGCTAAATTATATCAGGCAATTTGGGATAAAGAAACCGGATCGCCCCTATTGCATTACAGCCTTTTACAGCAAAAAGCCCTGCAACTGCGTCTGGGCGACGAATACATTGTTGAACTGGCTATGCGTTACCAAAATCCGTCAATTGAATCGGCCCTTAATCGCTTAAAAGCGGCTTTGGTTGATGATATACAGGTGATTGCCTTATTCCCGCAGTATGCATCGGCCAGTACAGGCTCTGTTTATGATAAGGTGATGGAACTGTTGCTGCAATGGCAAACTAAACCCACCATATCATTTGTTAATTCATTCCATGACAATGAGGGCATGATAGCAACCTTTGCCGATAATGCTTTGAAATATAAACCGGAAACGTACGATCATGTATTGTTTAGTTTTCACGGCTTGCCACAAAGGCAACTGATTAAAGCCGATCATACGCAGCAGCATTGCTTAAAAAGCGCTGATTGTTGCCAGACCTTAACTGATGTCAATAAATTTTGCTATTCGGCACAATCACATCATACGGCTCAGCTGATAGCTCAAAAGTTAAATATCCCCAAAGAAAGATATACCATTTGTTTTCAGTCGCGCCTGGGTAATGACCCTTGGGTGCAGCCCTATACCAGCGAAATTGTAGCCAAACTGGCCAAGGAAGGTAAAAAGAGCCTGCTCGTATTTTGCCCGGCGTTTGTTGCCGACTGCCTGGAAACAGTTTATGAGGTTACCACCGAATATGGCGACGAGTTTAAGGCCTTAGGCGGAGAAAAGGTTCAGTTGGTAGAAAGCCTGAATGATTCGCCAATATGGATCGATGCGCTGGAAAAGATGGTTAGAGAAAACCACGTAGCTGCGTAGGGTCTTTTTTAATTTGTCATTGCGAAGAATGAAGCAATCGCGAACTATGCAAATCTGCGATTGCTTCGATTCGCTCGCAATGACAAAAAATATCTTACCCTTTCAATGCCTCAATTTCTTTTAATGTTTTAGGCAGGTATTTCCCTAATAAATGACTTCCGGTTTCGGTGATCAGGAAATTATCCTCAATGCGGATACCGCCAAAATCACGGTAAGTTTCCAGAATATCATAGTTAATAAAGTTGGCATATTTATTTTCAACCTTCCAACGGTCTATCAGCTCAGGAATAATGTATATACCGGGTTCAACGGTTAATATATAGCCCGCTTCCAGCTCACGGCCTAAACGCAGAGATTTTAAACCGAATACGGTTTCTTTTTTCAGTGTATCGGTATAACCAACGTATTGTTCACCTAAGTCTTCCATGTCATGGGTATCCATACCCAGCATGTGGCCCAATCCGCATTGAAAAAACATGGTATGCGCACCTGCGGCAACGGCTTCGGCGGCATCGCCTTTCATCAGGTTAACCTGGGTTAAACCCTCAACCAGTTTTTGGCAGGCTGCCAGGTGTATATCTTTATAGCGAACTCCCGGTTTTAGCATGCTGATGGCATGGTCCATTGAAGTAAGCACTACTTCATATAATTCTTTTTGCTTGTTGGTAAAACTGCGCCCAACCGGAAAGGTACGGGTAAGATCGCCGCCATAGTGCATATCATTTTCGGCACCAATGTCGCTTAGTACCATGTTGCCATCTTGCAGGGTATTGCCGTAATAATGGGTGTGCAAGGTTTGGCCATGAGTAGTTATGATAGCACCGTAACCCAGTCTTCCGTTAGCAGCTAAAGCAATTTCATTGGCTTTGGCTACCAGCTCAAATTCTTTAATGCCGGGACGGGTATTTTTGATAACCGCCAGCTGCATGTCCACACTAATATCTACCGCTTTTTCCATTTCCTGAATTTCGAGCGGTGTTTTAATAATACGCTGCGCGATAACTGACTTGATCAGTTTCAGGGAAACATGATCCTGAACATCCTGCAGACTTACATTGAACCAAGTTGACAGCTTGATACGGTTTTCAGGACGATACGGAGGTAAAATATGAACTTTTCTGCCTGCGATGAGTGTCTTATGCACATGATGGATGATCTGGGCGTAGGGTTGGGTTTGAGTAACTCCAACCAGCGTTGCCATTTCCTGAACGGTGGGCAGGGTGCCTGTCCAGATAATATCATCGATACTTAATTCGTTGCCAAAAATAAATTCTTCGCCGGTATCGGTATCAATAATGGCTGCAAGGTTTTGCACATCAAGTCCGAAATAATACAGAAAGCTGCTATCCTGCCTGAAAGGGTAGCAATTGTCTTTATAATTCATGCTACTGTCTTCATTGCCCATCAATAGAATAAGCCCGTCAGAGCCTATGTTTTGTTTTAATACCTGCCTGCGGTCGATGTAAACCTGTTTATCAAAAAGTTGAAGTTTCATAGTTGTATTTTTAAAAATAGCGCCGTATTACCCTATCCAGTCGCTCACGATTTTTGCCGAAAGTAAACAAAGGGGGATGCCTCCGCCAGGGTGCGTGCTACCGCCACAAAAATAGAGGTTTTTAATTTGGGATGCCTTGTTGGCGTGCCTTAAAAATGCAGCAAATTGGCTGTTTGAACTGGTGCCATAAAGTGAACCCTGGTATGATGATGTTTTACTTTCAATACCGCGCGGATCAAGTATACTTTCGCAAACAATTAACTGGCTAATGTCTTCGCCGAGCAAGCGGTTTAACTTTTTGATGATGTTTTGGCGGGCTATAGTTATCAGGCTGTCCCAGTTTTGTCCGGTGTTGGCAGGCACATTGATCATGGTAAACCAGTTTTCGCAATCTTCGGGCGCGTCATCGGCTTTGTATTTTGAACTGATGTTGAGGTAGATGGTTGGATCATCATAAATATCCTGTCGCTTCCAGATATGATCAAATTCGGCCTTATAATCAGCACTGAAAAAAATGTTATGCAGGTTAAGCTGATGAAATTGCTTTTTAATACCCCAGTAAAATATCAGGGCCGAACTGCTGCGCTCCTGTTGCAGAATTTTTTTAGGGAATAATTGGGAATGATTTTTTAATAGCTTATGATAGCTGAACCACACATCCATATTGGATATAACAACATCTGCTGGAATAAAGTGGTTATTTACTTTGATGCCTTTTGCAATTGTTCGCTCGTTCAAAGCTATCTCATCCACACGTGATTTATAATGAAATTTAACGCCTAAGCTATTTGCCAGTTTTACCAGGCTGGTAATGATGCTATACATACCGCCCTCCGGAAAATAGGCTCCGTAGTGTTGTTCTAAATGTGGTATTACATTCAGCGTAGCCGGGGCAGCGTAAGGGTTTGATCCGTTGTAGGTTGCATATCGGTCATAAAATTGTACCATGCGGGTATCTTTAAAAAAACCTTCGTTGGCTTTGTGCATGCTGCGGAACGCATCTATCTGCGGGAAACGGAATATAGATTTTATGGTATCCCATCTCAGGTAAGTTTTTAAACGATGCAACGATTGCTCTAAAAAAACATGATTAGTAATACTGTAAATATTACTACTGTTGCCCAGATATTTTTTTACAGCATCTATAGGCTCACCGGTTTTTTTGTGAATTTCGGTGGCAAATTTGTCTGTATCTGCGTAAGCATTTAGTTGTGTAGCATCTTCATAAAAATATTTGCAAACTACATCCAGTTTTTGGTATCTGAAGAAATCAGCAGGATTTTTGCCAGCGAGGGTAAACAGCTCATCAACATATTGCGGCATGGTGAACAGACTTGGCCCGGCATCAAACCGGAAACCCTCCTGTTCAAACTCGCTGAGCTTTCCGCCCGGGTAGCTGTTCGCCTCAAAAACCTCAACCTCATATCCTTTTACAGCCAAACGGATAGCTGTAGCAATCCCGGCAATTCCGGCACCAATGATCAACGCTTTTTTTGCAGGCATGCGGTAAAGATAAAACCTAAGCAATAAAAAAGGGCAGAACCACTACCGATTCTACCCCCAGTTAGGTTATTATATCGAATTTGCCTTTTTAGTTAAATCAAACAAGCTTCGCAGCATGTTTTGTAGCAAACTCTACATGATAAACCTAAATATTGTATGCTATGCTTCGTGATGCACACCTTCGCCAATTTCTTCAATGGTTTTGCGGTTAAATGCTTCCAAATCATCTGGCCTACGACTGGTTACCAATCCGTTATCAACCACTACTTCCTGATCAACCCAATCGGCGCCGGCATTTTTAAGGTCGGTTTGCAGCGATGGATATGAGGTAAGTCTGCGACCTTTGATCAGGCCGGTTTCTATCAGTAATTGTGGTCCGTGGCATATGGCGGCAACAGGCTTGCCTTCATCTAAAAATGCTGATGCAAAAGCTATCGCGTCTTTATTCTGGCGTAGTTTATCCGGATTTAATACACCACCTGGTAATACGAGCGCGTCATAATCGTCGGGACTAACCTCGCTAAGCTGTTTATCTACACTAATGGTAATTCCCCAATTAGTTTTATCCCATGCTTTGATAGTGCCACTTTTAGGCGATATCACATGTACAGTTGCACCGGCAAGTTCCAGTGCTTGTTTAGGGCTTGTTAATTCAACTTGCTCAAATCCTTCTTCGGTGAGTATTGCTACCTTTCTGTTACTTAAACTTGCCATAATATTATATATTTTAATTTTAAATTATAAAAATTAAGTATAATAATATTACAGGTGAGCGGACAGATGGTTTTTGATAATTGAAATTAGATGGTAAGTTGTTGATTTACAGGTTAAATAGTTGAACTGTTCCGCAAGGATACTATTTCCCTTCAATATGCTTTAAAGCGAAATTGATAAAATTGCTGGTCAAGCCGTAATCCTCTGTGCCTTTGCGGCGGATAAAAAAGAAATCACGTGTGATCTTTAGGCCCTCAACAGGTACTTCAATCAGGTCGCCATCGGCCAGTTGGCGGATAATGGATGGGCGGGGCATAAAGCCCAGGCACTGATCGGCCAGGATAAAGTTCTTCAAAGCTTCGGTGCCACCCAGCCTGATCTTTACGGACAGATCTGCCGGTTTAATATGCAGAGCAGATAATGATTTTAATACGGCGTTCAATGTGCCCGATCCGCGCTCACGCACGGCAAGCGGCGTTTTTACCAATTGCTTTAAGGTAAGTGATTTACCTGCCAGCGGACTTTTAGCGGAACATACAGGTATCACCTCATCGCTCATAAAAGGTTTGTATGAAACGGTAGTAAGTTTATTGTCAACCTCAATAATACCAATATCAACCTCGTGATTAAGCAGGGCGTTAAGAATGTATTCTGAATTACGATTTACCAATTGCACATCAACATTAGCATATTCGCGTTGAAAACCGGATAATATAGAGGGTAATATATATAAGGCAATAGTAGTACTGGCCCCCAAACGCAAATGTCCAGCCGCTTGCGACAGGTTACTTAAAACCGAAAGGTCATACTCTATCTTCCGTTCAATTTCGGTAGCCTGCTGCAGGTATTCATTCAGTTTATTACCGGCCTCCGTAAGCAGGATGCTATTTCCCTTTCGCTCAAACAGAGGTACTTTATATTGATCTTCCAATGCTTTAACGTGTTTGCTGATAGCCGGTTGAGTTACAAACAGCACCTGTGCAGCCTTACTGAAACTAAGATTGGCAGCAACCTCCATAAAAACACGATGGGCAAAGGATATCATTAGGCTAAGTTAGCTTTTTAACTTTTCAAAAAAACGGCCGTTGAATTTATAGGGAATAAATTTACGGGTCATTTTATGATTGTAATCAACCAGTGGGGTATAAATGGTTTGTTTGGCCGGATCAAAGTAAATGCTTGGGTATGATTTCCAATCGGCTATGGAACTTACATCAAAGTCATAGTGTAACTGGCTGTATACACCAGATGGCGTTTTGATCAGGGGCGGGTTGCTGATCAGTGTACCTTTGTCAATAGTAAATATCCTTAAACCCTGTCCTGCTTTTGCTGGCGAGTAAACAGAATTATAAGGCACTAAATAGTAAGTTTTATTACTGTTGGTAAACGTGTAAATTTTTGAATACCAAAGCGGCAAGCTGCCTTTTTTGCCTACGGTATCCATTTTTAGCAATGCGACAGTTTTACCGTTGGTTTTATATTGCAGCACATTATAAATATCAAAGCCTTTGGTGCCCAATTGCGTATTCCATGAATAGGTGCGAAACTGGCCGTCGGCAGAAGTGGCTATCACCAGCCTCGCTTTTATTAAAGATGTAAAAGGTTGATTAATAGTAGCCGGATATTTGGATGTATAATACTTGAGCTTGAATCCCAGGATCCTGTTTTGTTTCTGCAACGAATCAATGGCTTTCCATTGTTTTTTGTGGGAGCCGTAATAATTTACCTTTTGGAGTATGCGCAGCAGATCGGCTTCAATGGCTTGAGGGCTATCCTGCGCAAACAAGCTGGCCGAAGTTAAACAGCAACAGAAAACAACTATTAGTTTAATGGTTTTCATAGTTACAAATTATAAAGTAAACATCAAGATCAACAACTACAACGGTAACCAGAATTATAAAAGTTAGTTTTTTACTTTTTCAAAATACTGGCCGGTAAATTTATAGATAATATATTTATGAGTTACTTTTCCTTTGTTGGTTACTAAAGGTATTTGAATGGTTTGGGCTTTATTATCAAATGAAATGAAGGGACGCACTTTCCAGTCAACTACGGACCCAAAATCGTAGTTATAGCTTAACTTGTTATGTAATCCGCTTGGTGTCTTTATTATTTTAACCTCATTTAATTTTCCTGCTTTTAAGGTATAAACGCATATTCCTTCTCCTACGTCTCTTGATGACCCTATGCTTTTATAAACTGGGAGATAATAAGTTTGATCATTAACTTTGAAAGTAAACATTTTATAATAATTAGGGCAATTATCACCTTCGGTTTTCGGTGTATCCAATTGGGCAAAAGTTTTTGCTTCGTATTTATATTGAAATACATTTTCAAAATAATGCATGGTTCCGCCTGTCCATGTATCCCATGAATAAATCCTGAACAAATTATCTGTAGATGTACTGATATCGAGCCTCGCTGCTTTTAATGAAGCAAAATCAAGTCTGATGCTGAAAGGATATTTTTCGGCGTACTTTTTTAATTTTTTTGCAAATTGATCATTTGCATTGCCATTATCCTGATTGTTGTAGTCAATCTTTTTAAAAGATTGTAGCAGATCGGTTTCAATAGCCTGTGGTGATTGTGCAAATAAATTTGATGTTGCCAGGCAGTAAATAAATAACAAAATCAGTTTTAGAAGTTTCATTATAAGTTGAGATGTTCGGAAATAAAAATAGGGATAATCAAAAGATTATCCCTATTGGTTTATCTTGTTCAGATTAAAACTTATGCCTCAACCGGTTGTCCAATTAGCTGAGCAGCAGCTAAATATTCGGCAATTTGCACGGCGTTGGTAGCAGCACCTTTACGCAGGTTGTCTGATACTATCCAGCAGTTCAGGGTGTTGTCCTGAGTTTCATCACGGCGGATACGGCCTACAAAAACTTCGTCCTTATCATGCGCGTCAAGTGGCATTGGGTATTGCAGATTTGCAGGGTCATCAACCACTACAATGCCCGGCGATTTAGCTAAAAGCTCACGAACCTCCGCCAAATCAAAATCATTGGCAAACTCTATGTTTACTGACTCTGAGTGACCACCCATTACTGGGATACGCACGGTGGTGGCGGTAACTTTGATGCTATCGTCGCCCATGATCTTTTTGGTTTCCAGAATCATTTTCATTTCTTCCTTGGTGTAACCATTCTCGGTGAAAACGTCTATCTGAGGGATAACGTTCAGGTCGATGGTATAAGGATAAACCTTAGGCCCGTCAATACCTTTACGCTCATTAAATAACTGGTCAACAGCTTTAACACCTGTACCTGTTACTGATTGATAGGTTGATACCACAACCCTTTTAATTTTGTATTTATCGTGTAGTGGTTTTAAGGCCACCACCATTTGTATGGTTGAGCAATTGGGGTTGGCAATGATCTTGTCATTGGCAGTTAATACATTAGCGTTCACTTCGGGCACAACCAGTTTTTTGGTT
Source organism: Mucilaginibacter sp. (assembly GCF_039207105.1). Lineage (GTDB taxonomy): Bacteria > Bacteroidota > Bacteroidia > Sphingobacteriales > Sphingobacteriaceae > Mucilaginibacter. The sequence goes on along the minus strand of NZ_JBCECK010000132.1, from coordinate 305 downwards.
GGGTCCATACGCCATGCCGATGAATTGTCAATAACGGTTGTACCAGCGGCTGCAAATAAAGGAGCCTGCTGTAATGAAGTGCTTCCGCCGGCCGAGAAAATCGCTACGTCCGGCTTCATCTTAATCGCATCCTCAACAGAAACTACCTTAAATTGCTTACCCTTAAAAGTAATTTCTTTACCAATACTTTTTTCTGAAGCTACGGGAATTAATTCTGTAACGGGGAAGTTGCGTTCTGCAAGAACCTGCAACATTTTGGTGCCTACTAATCCTGTAGCACCTACTACTGCGACTTTCATTTTGTT
>NZ_JBCECK010000131.1:0-14033 GCF_039207105.1 Mucilaginibacter sp. | reverse complement strand
GTCAGGTATTTATTGGACGATTACTTTTTTGACTATTGGGACGTAGTTTATGATCGTGACAAATTGGAAGAAATGTCTACTGGTAAAGCCAGTTTTGTTATACTGATGCTGATTGTAGGTTTGAGCGGGTCAAAGGCTCCGATACTTATTGATCAACCTGAAGATAATTTAGATAATCGTTCTATCACCAAAGATTTAGTGGCGTATTTGAGAAATAAAAAATTAGAACGACAAATTATCCTGGTCACTCACAATGCGAATGTCGTAGTGAACGCTGATGCGGAAAATGTGATCGTGGCGAATCAAAAAGGCCAGAACGACAAAGAAACAACAAGTCCTTACCAATTTGATTATATCAATGGCCCCATTGAACACACGAAAGCTGTAGCGACGCCAAAAATAACGGATCTGTTGAAATCGATGGGGATCCGAGAACATATTACAGACATAGTTGAAGGAGGTGAAGAAGCATTTAAAAAGCGCGAGAAAAAGTATGGTTTTTCTAAATGACGGCAGCGGTCCCAGAGTTTTGATAAAAATACCTAAATAATAAACTCAAATTTAAGGTCCTTGCCTATGATCGGCAAGGACCTTTTTTGTAGACTGCTAAACAAGTTACTCTCGATAGCTTCAATATAGCCTTCAAATCAAATGTGTCTCAAATGAATAAAAAGACTATTTCTCGAATTTAAGCTGGAGAAAACTCGAAATGCTCGCGGTTGGGATTGAGGATCGTAGCGGTCTCAACGGCCTATTGCCCCCAAAATTTAAGTCATAAACAATGCCCCCGCAAAAACAGATCAATCACTGCTGATAAAAAATTATTATTTTTAGTCACCTAAATTACTCACTATGCCAATGCAGGAAGACGGTACATTCGAATTATTGCTCAGTAACATATTAAATGAAGAAGAACTACAGTCGAGCATGCGGAAAGCGTTAATTTCCAAGTCAGTTATTGAAGAGAGAATTTTACCAAAAAAACAAGAAATTTGGGATACAGTCATTTCACAGTTGCAGGAGTTTGATCTGACGGTAATTTATCTCCGTGATTTTCAGCGCGACCACCCAAAGATTCACGAAATTCTTCATAACTCCCGACCGACGTATAAGCTAACAATATTATTCGTTGTCCTCGTTTTTTGTGGAGCAGCAATAATTTTCTTTCTCCCGATGTTGATATTCAAAGGCATTAAGGTACAAATGCAGACGGGAGGATTCATGTGGGTACTTTCAAATGACTGGATGCTCCCCGGCATACTGACGGTATTTTTTACTCTGTTTTTTTTCTTCCCAATATTTTGGGTTCGAAAAAAAATCCTCATTGCTATGTTCAAACGTAAAAGAGGGGAAATCCAGCTCGCAAATGCCCATTTGATCCAGGATTACAGATCCAAATCTGAACATCTTTTCAATCTAAACCAACTTATAAAAAACAGTGTCACGGAAACTATGAAAGACTTGATCCGGGATATTATCAATAATGAGTTCCCGGAATCATATGCAATTGAATTTGCAGATGTCCAGGCAAATGGCCTTGGCGAAATGATCGATGCGTCGAGGACCGTCGACACTGATGCTAAGAAAAAATTACAATTCCTTCTTAATAAGATGCCAGGCGGAAGTATCGGCATCGCGGGTTCAAGGGGTGCAGGCAAAAGTACGCTGATCAAAACATTCTGCGGTAACACGAGGAGTGTCCGGGAAATAAACGATGTGACTATAATTCCGGTAATGACCTCAGCACCTGTAAAATATGATGCCAGGGATTTTTTACTTTACTTATTTTCCTTAACCTGTGAAAATGCGCTAAAAGAAGCTAAGGTAAAGCTGCCAGAAAATTTGAGATCTGATTACCAAGACGAAGTTGCGTCAAAATTCACGATAATCCTCTCACGTATTTTACCATTTATTTTCAGGTTGCTTCTCATTGCAGGGTTATTTTTAATGTTTATTTCATTTTCCGTTTGGAGGCTGCACCAACAGTTTCATAAAGGCTACCGGACTGAGCTTGAATATAAATTTCTGAGTTCATCTAAACCAGATACGATCAAATTGAAAAAAGAGAGATTGATGAATGCGGGGCGGCTCGATTCTCTGCAAAAAAATCGTATTGCAAGCAATTTTGGGGAATTCTATTTGAGCACGATCAGTGCATCGCCCAATAGTTCAGTATCTTTTTTAAACTGGGGGCTTTTTTTAATAACGGCAGCACTATCATTCCAGTTTTTTCAGCGCCGGTTCGCTCTTGTAAGAAACGCACACCGGATTATAGAAAAAACAATTGAAAGAGTTAGTAACAGTTTGCCGCCATCGGAGAATGCATATTCAATAGCAAATGAAGCGGAAACCTGGCTTCGTAAAATTCGGTTTCAGCAGACGTTTACCGAAGGATGGGGCGGCAGCCTTAAGCTACCCATCGGCATTGAGGGTAATCGAACAGGAGGCAGAAGCATGGCTGAAAAGCCAATGACTAATCCAGAGATCATCGAGGGGTTTAGCAAATTCCTGGATTCACTGGCCGTTCATTACCAGGTGATCATTGGCATAGATGAACTGGACAAACTCGAGACTGACGACACCGCGACGCAATTTTTAAATGAAATAAAATCGATATTCGGTATCCAGCGTTGTTTTTTCCTGGTTGCTGTATCCGAAAACGCGATGAATAGCTTCGAACGGAGGGGACTACCGTTCCGGGACGTCTTTGACAGCTCCTTCGATAGCATCGTATTCGTGAATTACCTAAACCTCAATCGCGCGAAGGAGCTTTTGCAAAAAAGAATGATCGGCAGGCCAGTTCCTTTTTGGGGGCTTGCATATTGTTTTGCCGGCGGCCTGCCAAGAGATATTGTTAGGCATTTCCGCGAAATCCTTCGGCTTGCAGAGGTGGGTAGAAATATAGAAACAATTGCTGAAAAAATGATCATAGATGATGCAAGTGCGAAAATCCGGGCAACAATGAACGCACTTAGGAAATTACAGAACCTGACTGAGGCAAGCGAGGTCTTTGCCATGCTCTTTGTTCTGCAGCCGGAACGATTTACCAAAGCCATTTTGACTGGTGCAATTTCAGGACTTTTCCAAACCCTGCGCAACATGAATACTACTATCGCACAACAAGGTGTTGAAGAAACCAACAGAACTGCACTTATGGTCATTATTGAGGAATTGGGCAGTTATTTTGGTTATTTGATAACGTTATGGGATCTCTTCAGCGTAGACCTATCCGAAGAAAAAATGAAAAGATTAAACGACGACGGCACCTTAGACCGGATCACCATGGCCAGGCAAGCGTTTTCAATAGATTATGCCATTGCAAGAACAATTATAAGCGACTGCAGAAATGTGGAAGGATTATCAACTATATTTTAATTGTGGTTGTTCCCGACATAACACTTAAGATAGCCTTAATCGTCAGCTTCGATCCGCTGCTTTCGCCCAAATCCGTTGGCGAATTGTTAAGAAGTTTCCAAAGCCATTTCCTGAATTGTCACAAACACAAAAAAGCCCGATATTTTTCAAAGAAGAGAACCAGGTTGAAAACTTTATGAAATATCTCGAAAACAAATTAAAATCCATCATTTCAAAAGTGACTAATGACGAAAAGAAAAACAGGCTAAGGGTCAATTTTAGGCGAAATGTATAATCAATTCCAAAAAGCATCGCCCTACGTCTAAAGCAGTTTCAGGGGCCACATCAACTGGCGCGGCTTAGTGCTCGTGCGCTTGATCTCGTTGTTGTGACCATCGAACTTCCGACCTTTCAAATCGAGCCTTATTACCTGTTTTTCATGACTATTTGAATTGATAGTCAAAGGAGATTATTACGATTTTACGTTTTAGGCAACTTGCCTAAAATAAAAACTTAGGTAAGATGGTGCTTTCCCTTTGTTCAAAATATACTTCACCTAAATATTAGGCTACTGGTCTAAGAGTTCCTTGAGTGTTAAAGAAATTGCGGGCAGTTAAATAGTGCGATATGCAAATAAATTATTCACACAAACGCAATGTAACACCCGTCAAAGCAGTTGAGATATTGGCTAAGCACGGTACAAAAGTGACATTAGAGGAAGCGAAATTAATCTTGGATTCCATGTACAAATTTGGTAAATTAGCTATAGAAATAGAATTTAATTCACTGATAATCAAACACGAATAAAAGCTCAGTTGCTTTGATTATGTTTTCTTTTATAACATGAAAATAGCAGACTTATATATTAGAGTAAGTACCGACGAACAAGCTGATAAGGGTTACTCACAACGTCTTCAAGAAGATGTCCTTCTTAAGTATTGTGAAATAAACGGCATTAAGGCAAGAAAGATCATCTTCGAAGATCATTCGGCAAAAACCTTCGAACGGCCAGAGTGGAAAAAACTATTGGTTGAACTCAAGAAATATAAAGGCAAGACAGATTTGGTCTTGTTTACGAAGTGGGACAGATTCAGCCGCAATGCAAGCGATGCATATCAAATGATCAGCCTTCTGCGAAAGATCGGTATTGAGCCACAGGCAATTGAACAACCGCTGGATATGAATATTCCGGAAAACAAAATGATGCTGGCTGTTTACCTGACCACACCGGAGATAGAAAATGACCGCCGAGCCTTAAACGTGAAAACCGGGATGCGTCAAGCCAGAAAAGAAGGCCGGTGGTTAGGCGTTGCGCCTCCGGGATATATCAATAAAACAAGGGAGAACGGCACGAAATACGTCGCCTTTAATGAGCCGGAAGCAACTCATATGCGCTGGGCTTTCGAACAAGTAGCCGATGGCGTGTTTACCACTCAGGAGGTTTGGAAAATGGCAAATAAACGAGGCTTGAAAGCCAGTCTGACGAGTTTTAGAACTGCATTGAGAAATATAGGCTATTGTGGTAAAGTTTTAGTTCCTGCGTATAAGAATGAAGAAAAACAATTGGTACAGGGCTTACACGAGCCGCTTATATCCGAGGCAATGTTTTTCAAGGCGCAAGAAATGATAGATGGAAGAGTTAGGGAAATCGGCATTAATAGTTCTCACGGGGTTTTAGTGGTCGCCCCTGATAAGCTTCCATTAAGAGGATTTCTACGTTGCTCGCGATGTACACGTTTGCTAACTGGAAGCGCATCAAAGGGACGTAACGGTTACTATCATTATTATCATTGCCAACCATCATGTGGCTGTCGCTACAAGGCGGAACAAGTTAATATGGCGTTTCTTGCGAAGCTTCGTGAATTTATCCCTAAGGCCGGAATGGCTGAATTATACGCTGAAGTTATACTCGACTTGTACAATAACGGAAACGACTTTTTCCGGAACGAACGAAAAAACTTTATCGCACAGATTACTGAAAACAATAATCGGATAACTAAAGCGAGAGAGTTACTTTTATCAGATGATATTACAGGAAGCGATTATAAAACGATCAAAGCTGAAGCGGAAGAAAAAATAATGATCCTTGAAGCAAAGCTTTCCGACTTTATGGCTAATAGTGCGGCGACGGTCGATATCGACAAATTGGTTTATAAAGCAGTGGAAAACCTAAAAAAGCTTGATCTCTTATATTTAAACGCAGATATTGGCAAGCAACGGGATATCATTGGTTCGATCTTTCCTGAAAAATGGAGTTTTGATGGCATAGAACATCGAACCGGAAAAATCAATGAAGCAGTTAGGCTTATATATCTGATTAACAATAAGTTCCCCAATAAAAAAAACCGTGTCAGAACGAAAATTCGTACTGACTACGGCTTTGTACCCAGCGCCGGAGTCGAACCGGCACGGTTTCCCACAGGTGTTTGAGACCAGCGCGTCTACCAATTCCGCCAGCTGGGCATGCTATGTCGTGATTGATGATTAATCCCTCACAAGCGGGCTGCAAATGTATCTAAACTCTCTTTAATTCGCAACAGATATTTTTGTCTAAAGTAAATTTCTGCAATTTTATTTAGCCGGTCTTCCTGAGCGGTATGGTCTAATAGCTCATAACCGGCGGTCAGTTCATTGAATTTGTCATTAATATCACCCTCAATAGCAAGCACTTCCGCTGTTACGGCGGCTAATTGTTCGGCATCGTCTACTTCCATCAGGCGTTCATTAATATCCATCATTTCCATTAAAAAATCTGCCGGAAGTTGTGGTTTTGCACCCTCAGATACCAGATTATGCTGTCTTAAAATGTATTCCATACGGCGCGTCGGGTCCGAAAGCACTTGGTAAGCCTTGTTATTTAGCGTTGATAGTTCCAGTATTTCCTGTTGTTTGGCCTCGTCTTCGCCCGCGTAAAAATCGGGGTGGTATAGTTTGCTCAGTTCGTAAAACTTCTTTTTAAGCGCGGGTTGGTCTGCGTTAAAAGATTCACGAATACCATAAAATTCAAAATAGTTCATAATCAAAATAAACACGAATTTCACTAATAAAAACCAATTAGCACTAATTGATATTCATTAATTATCCCAATATTATAAAATACAGATCTTTGCTTTTCTGAAATTGAGGCCTATTCGTTGTAATTCGTGGTTATCATTATCTTTGCCATTATACCAAAAAAACTATGTTGTTTGAACAAATGCGGCAAAAGCCGTTCTTTATACTGGGCCCCTGTGTTATGGAAAACCAGGAGCTTTTATACCAGGTAGCCGAAAAGGTAGCCGAAGCAGGACAGAAATACAACGTGCCTGTAGTATTTAAATCATCATTTGATAAGGCCAATCGTACATCTATCCACTCATACCGCGGCCCTGGTATTGAAAAGGGTATGGAAATGCTGCAAAATGTAAAAGAGCGTTTTAACCTGCCTGTACTTACCGATATTCATGAACCTTTTCAGGCTGTCATTGCAGCACAGGTGGTTGATATATTGCAGATACCTGCCTTTTTGTGCCGCCAAACAGATCTGTTAGTGGCAGCCGCACAAACTGGTAAAATAGTGAATATAAAAAAGGCTCAATTCCTTTCCGGCCATGATATGTTTTATCCCGCTCAAAAAGTAATTGAGGCTGGCAATACGCAGATCATACTTACCGAACGTGGTAACATGTACGGTTACAATAACCTGGTTGTTGATTTCAGGAATATTTATGATATGAAAGCCTTTGGTCATCCGGTTTGTATGGATTGTACCCACTCGGTACAACGACCAGGCGGGGCAGGCGGCAAAACCGGAGGCGACCGTACCTTTGTACCTATGATGGCATTAGCCGCTAAAGCCTTTGGTGCCGATGGTTATTTTATGGAAACCCACCCAGATCCGGATAACGCGCTTAGTGATGGCCCTAACATGATCAAATTGCAGGATCTTGATCAGGTTTTATCTTCGCTCATTAATTAATAATACTAAGATCAGCAATTATGAAAACAAGTTTTGTTTTATTAACGTGGAACAGGTATAAATTCCTGGAGTTATGCCTTGAAGCGTTAATAGCAAGTATTGCCGATACTGCTGAATCTGAGATTATTATAATGGATAACGGATCGACGGATAATACCCCGGAGGTTTTAAAACGTTATCGGGATAACAAATTAGTTAAGGTTATATCCCGAGATAAAAATTATGGGCTAAATGCTTATAAAAAACTGTTTAACTATGCCAAAGGTAAGCGTATAGTTATTGTAGATGATGATGTGCTTAGTTTCCCTCCAAAACTTGATCTGATATTTGAAGATTATATGCAAACATTTACTAATTATGCTTTTATTGCTTTAAATGTTATTCAAAACGAGTTTACCAATGGAGCTAAACCAACTCCTGAGCATTACGTTGATGAAACGATAAACGGTAAAACCATTGAATTTGGCCCAACGGGTGGCTGGTGCGCTTGTTTCAGAAAATCAGATTACCGCAAAATATGGTTACATGTTGCCTTTGCAAATTTGAATATGAAAAATTCTGAGGATGGTTTCTTAGTTCATACTTTTCAAAAGCGGTTAAAACTAAAGTCAGGTATTATTAAAAATGAGGTGTGTTTTCATGCATCGGGCCCATATTACGCTAAGCAATACGGACATCTTGATCGCGAAATTGAAAAATATAAACAATCGGGCCTGCAGGAATTTGTTGACGACTACGAAAAATATAATAGTAATTAAATTATGCAGTAATTGCATCGCTGTATAATAACTTATGAAAGATATAGCTAAAAAGGTTTTTGATATTGAAATTGAATCGCTGCAACATGTGGCGGCTTTAATTGACGATGAGTTTACCAGGGTAGTTGAAGCCATACTAAACTCCAGCGGCAAACTGGTGGTTACCGGCATAGGCAAATCGGGTCTTATTGGTAAAAAAATAGCTGCCACGCTGGCCAGTACAGGTACACCAAGCTTTTTTCTGCATCCCGGCGAAGCATTTCACGGTGATCTGGGCATGCTGGGCACCAATGATGTGGTGATGCTGATATCTTACTCAGGCGAAACGGATGAACTGCTGCGTATAATTCCTTTTTTGGTATGGAATAAAAACCTGGTTATTGGTGTTACGGGTAACCCAAACTCAACCGTGGCTAAAAACAGTCATCACCATCTCAACATAAAAATTTCAAAAGAGGCTTGTCCCTTAGAGCTTGCACCTACATCATCAACTACAGCTGCCTTGGTTATGGGCGATGCCCTGGCTATAGCTCTGATGGAGAGCAGGGGCTTTCAGCAACATGATTTCGCGCGTTTTCATCCTGGCGGAAGTTTAGGGCGAAAGTTATTGGTTAAAGTGAAGGAAATTATGCGAACCGAAAAACTGCCGTTTATTCATGAAAACGCTTCATTTATGGAGTTGCTGCTCAACATGTCGGCCGGACGTTTAGGCATGGTGATGGTAGGGGATAACACTCACCTTAAAGGAATAGTTACTGATGGTGATTTGAGGCGTGCTTTGCTGCAGCACCCAGACACCTCAACCCTTACCGTTGCCGAAATCATGACCACCAATCCCATTATTATTGATGAGGAAGAATTTGTGAGCAAAGCCGAACAATTGATGATCGAAAAAAAGATCACTACCTTGCTTGTTGGCTCTGCACAAAACAGAACCATTACGGGTGTTTACCAGATCTACAATCAGTAAGTCTGGTTTATAAGCATCACTAAAATAAATATTATACATCTATCTACCATTGTTATAAAAATGCTTGATCAATCAAATCAACCGGTTAAAAAATTTACACCTCCCGCAGGCAACCATATCGCCATTATAGGTTTGGGCTATGTTGGTTTACCCTTAGCGGTTGAGTTTGCTAAAAAATTTCCGGTTAAGGGTTTTGATATCAAACAGGCAAGGGTTAATGAATTGAATAATGCTAACGACCACACGCTTGAAACCGAGCGGGAAGCGCTTCTATCGGTACTTAGCACCGACCCAACAGCAAATAAAGGATTGATATTTACCTCTGAAATTAAAGATATAGCGCCTTGTAATATATACATTGTAGCCGTACCTACACCTACAGACCAGTATAATCGGCCCGACCTAAGCCTGCTTATTAAAGCCAGCAAAAGTGTGGGTACTGTACTTAAGGAAGGCGATGTAGTGATCTATGAATCAACAGTATATCCTGGCGCTACCGAGGATGTTTGCATACCAGTATTGGAGCAAACATCAGGACTGCGTTTCAACCGTGATTTTTTTGCCGGGTATTCACCTGAGCGTATCAATCCGGGAGATAAGATACATACATTAACCAATATTTTAAAGGTAACATCGGGCTCCACAGCCGAAGCAGCTGATTTTATAGATGGGCTTTACCAATCTATTGTTACAGCAGGCACGCATAAAGCACCCAGCATAAAAGTAGCCGAAGCCTGTAAGGTGATCGAAAATTCACAGCGTGACATTAATATCGCTTTTGTAAATGAGCTGGCGAAAATATTTAACATTATGGATATTGATACCCATGCTGTTTTAGAAGCTGCCGGTACAAAATGGAATTTCCTGAATTTTAAACCGGGATTGGTTGGCGGGCATTGTACCGGTGTCGATCCTTATTACCTGGCACAAAAAGCGCAGGAGGTAGGCTATCATCCTGAAATTATACTGGCCGGCCGCAGGCTTAATGATGGAATGGGTACCTATGTAGCCCTTGAGGTAATTAAGCTGATGATTAAAAATGATATAGGCATCAAAAATGCCAATATATTGATGCTTGGCTTTACATTTAAAGAGAACTGCCCTGATGTACGCAATACCCGGGTTATTGATATTGTAAATGTGTTAAATGGCTTTGAAGCGCGTTGTGAAATATTTGATCCCTGGGCCAACCCTGATGAAGTTAAACTGGAATATAATGTAGATACGATAAAACATGCTGACGGCTTGCGTGGAGGTTACGACGCTATAATTGTTGCTGTTGCGCACCGTGAATTTTTTGATCTGAACTACCAAAAGCTTAAAAAGGAGCCTGCTTCTGTGATATACGATATTAAGGGAATATTAAGTAAAGAACTCGTAAACGGACGCCTGTAGCTATTTTCAAATAACTGTCGATAAAACGGTTTACTTATCTCCCCAATATTGGTGATGTAGAAAATTATACAATTATTTTATATTTGATTTTGTATGAATTTTTTAATTTTGCCGACAATAACATTCAATTTTTGCAATTGAATGCACATTCAATTAACAGATTGTTATATTAAATAATAATGCTAATTTTAGCCTGGAGTTTAGACATCAATAACCTTATAATACATGATTCACAGATACGCTACTTTTATTAAAGCAGTGAACCTTACCATCGATTATATTATACTTAATATAAGCATGGTGATTTCTTACTTCATCGAAGACAGGTCGTATATTTTTTGGATTAACAACAGGAGGTATCTACCAATTGTGTTAGTATTCAATTTAATTTGGCTGTTATCTGCAAACATTACCGGATTGTATGAACATGTACTCAATAAAGATTCCATAAAAACCTACCGTGGCGTAATTAAAACCTACCTCTTATTTGTAAGTTTCATATGCTTCACCATTATCATATTAATAGGTACTAAGGCTTACTTTATTACCCGCGAATACCTTTTTTAGTCCCTTGCGCTCTTCGGCTTTTTACTGGGTTTATGGAAATTGATATTCCTCACCATTCGTAAAAGTGATCGTGCATCATTAATTGACACCAGGGCTGTTATTATCATAGGCGGCGGCCGTATCGGTTCAGATCTGTACAGCTTTTTTAAACAAAACCCGGAGCGTGGTTATAACCTGGTAGGCTTTTTTGATGACGATGCTGACAGGGTTAAAGATAAGCGTATGTACCTAGGCGATACAAACGATTGCATTAGCTATGTGCTCAGTAATAAAGTTGATGAAATATTTTGCACCCTGCCTAACTCAGAGGCCCAAACTATTGAACGCCTGATGCTTGATGCTGATAAAAACCTCATCAGGTTTAAGTTTATCCCAGAGTATTATGACTACGCGAAAAAGCCAACTTTTATACAAAGCTTTGGGCATATACCGGTAATATCGGTAAGGCCCGAACCATTGGAGAATATGCTAAACCGTTCTGTAAAGCGTTTGTTCGATGTGCTTTTTTCCATATTCATTATCCTGTTTGTATTTAGCTGGCTGTTTCCTATACTGGCTATCATCATTAAGCTGGAATCAAGGGGACCAATATTCTTTGTGCAGGAACGTTCCGGACGTGATAATAAGCCATTCAAATGCTACAAATTCCGTAGTATGCGGGTAAATAAAGACTCGGATAAAAAACAAGCCAGCCGCGGCGATAAGCGTATAACCAAAACAGGTGCCTTTATCCGCAAAACAAGTTTGGATGAATTACCGCAGTTTTTCAATGTAATACTCGGAAACATGTCAGTAGTAGGGCCAAGGCCGCACATGATCAGCCATACCCAACAGTACTCGCAACTGATTGATACCTTTATGGTAAGGCATTTCCTGAAACCAGGCATCACCGGCTGGGCGCAGGTACAAGGCCTTAGGGGCGAAACTCAAACAACACAAGCCATGCTTGAGCGTGTAGAGGCCGACGTTTGGTATCTGGAAAATTGGTCGTTTCTGCTGGATATGAAAATCATATTCCTTACGGTTTGGAACGCTGCCCGGGGCGAAAAGAACGCGTTTTAATATGTCTGTATTTCACGATCAGTTAAATCGTGAGGTAAATTTGCCAGAGGTACCTAAAAGAATTATTTCTGTTGTTCCTTCGCAAACGGAGTTGCTGTTTTATTTAGGTCTTGATGTGGAAGTTGTTGGTATTACCAAATTTTGCATTCACCCTGCCGATAAATTTAAAACGGTAACCAAGGTAGGAGGTACCAAACAATTAGAGATTGACCAGATCAGGGCACTAAACCCCGATCTGGTCATTGCCAATAAGGAAGAGAACACCCAACTACAGATAGAAGAGTTAATGAACATTTGTCCGGTTTGGATAAGTGACGTTCATAATTTTGATGATGCCCTGGAAATGATCAGAAGCATTGGTACTATCACCAATCGCCGTACAGAGGCCAATATCCTACTTGCAGATATTACTACTTCATTCAACAAGCTAATTTTACAGGCTTTAAACCAACGTGTTGTTTATTTCATATGGCGCAAACCATACATGGCAGCCGGGCCTAATACTTTCATCAGCAGCATGCTGCAAAAATGTGGGCTGATAAATGCGGTTAAAGCCAGCCGGTATCCTGAGATAAGCGCTCAGGAACTGACAGAGATTAATCCCGATCTGATATTTTTATCCTCCGAGCCATACCCGTTTAAGCAAAAACATGCAGATGAGTTGCAAGAGTTATTGCCCAGCTCACAGATAATATTGGTAAATGGCGAGTTGTTTTCCTGGTATGGCAGCAGGTTATTAGATGCCCCTGCTTACTTCAGGCAGTTGATAAATAACCTAACAATAAATTAATAACAATGAAATGAGATAGATAGCTAAAAAACTAAATAAATATTTTATTATTTAGCTTTAAACACTATCTTTGCGACCTGTTAAAAACAGAACGCGGAAGTGGCGTAATTGGTAGCCGCACCAGACTTAGGATCTGGCGCTTCACGGCGTGGGGGTTCGAGTCCCTTCTTCCGCACTAACCATTCCCCCGCAACACGGGGGAATTTTTTTATAGCGCAAATCATAACTTTTACAAGTTTGAGATCGCTTATTTAAATAGTATTATTATACATTAATAAATTATTGATCCAAAATGAACATTACACAGGAGAAAATTGACGACTTAAACGCTGTAATAAAAATTAAGATTGCCCCTGAGGACTATGCGGACAAGGTGGAAAAATCTATAAAAGAGCAAGCTAAAAAGGCCAACCTTCCGGGATTTCGTAAAGGAATGGTTCCTGCATCCCACATTAAAAAGATGTACGGAAAAAGCATTCTGGTTGAAGAAATCAATAACCTGCTAAGTGAATCATTAAATAAATACCTAACGGATAACAAGGTTGAAATACTTGGTCAACCATTACCGGTGATGGATGATAAAGAATTTAAATGGGATTACACGGATGAATTCGAATTCGACTATGAACTCGGACTTGCTCCTGCTGTAGATGTAGCAATAAACTCAAAAAATAAATTTACAGAATACCAGGTAAAAGCAGATGCGGAAACTCTTGATGCAAGAATCAAAAACATTCGCAAAAGCTATGGCAAAATGACAAATCCGGAAGTTTCGGCAGAAGGTGACGTGATCTATGCCGAATTAGCACAGCTTTCGCCAGATGGTTCAGTTTTTGAAGGCGGTATTAATCATACGGGTTCTATCAGACTTGATCAAATAACTGACAAGAAGATTTTGAAATCACTTGTGGGTTTAAAAAAGGATGACGTAGTAGAATTAGACGTTCAAAAAGCATTTGACAAAGATGAAGTAATTATTGCCAAATTGCTTAACATTGGTGAACCGGAAGCAAAGGATTTGAAATCTAAGTTTCAGGTTACGGTGAAGAATGTAAACCGTTTGGAAGAAGCTGATCTGAATCAGGAGTTCTTTGATAAATTATTTGGTGAAGGTGCGGTAACTGATGAATCTGGCTTCATAGCTAGAATTACGGAAGAGATCGAAAGCATGTTCAAACA
>NZ_JBCECK010000130.1:0-14035 GCF_039207105.1 Mucilaginibacter sp. | reverse complement strand
GCCCGATGTTTCATAATCAGGTGGCAGGTAAACGGCGTATTTGCGCTCGCTTTTTAATATTTTACTGGGTAATGTAAGGTTGTCGTAAACCTTGCCGCTTTGCGCCAGGAGCAAAAGCGGGCACAGCAGCATGAGGGCCACGGTAGTGTACGCTGTTTTTTTCATCATAATGGGTAAGTGAATTTGGTTTGTGTATCAATATCGGAGTATTAGCGCAATAACGGGATATTGATATTGTAAAAATATTGTTTGAGGGGCGATTTTCCTTACGTGAACATTGTCTGAACCTGAATTGAACAGATTTATTGGATTAAAGGATTTTAGATTGGCCTGAGGCTGATGGCCAAGAATATTCATGAAATAAGGAGGCTCCTAAGGAGCCAAAATACCTTACTGGAGAGAGCTATAAACAGGATACCCCACTGGGGTTTGCATAGATGTAACTTTGTATTTTACCCCAGAGGGGTACCTTGTTTATAGAAAACAATAGAAGGGGATTTAGCTCCATAGGAGCTTCCTGATTAGATAATATCAAAGCAGGATGTTCGTCAGAAGTAATTAATGTTTCATCGGCTGCAACAGCACCACCTGCGTTTCCGAGATCTCCTTATCACGCGTAGCCTTGTTTAAAAACGCAGGTTTAAGGCGGGTTACCGGATAGCGTTTAAAGGTTTTGATCACCCGGAGGTTCCAGCCGCGGGCTTTATAATCATTAACAACACCGGTATTGGCATACATCAGGGAAGGGCTTGTTATAACTCCTTTTGCATCGGGCTTGAGTTCGGTGAGCGGCGCGTTGAGGTAAAATATCATGTCGTCATGAAACATGCCGTCGTCAATAAAAACCGGGAGATTTTGCGGGTTGTTTTTGTTGATCCACATAGCCGCCTCACTGCCAGATTGGTAATGCAGCAACGATGGATAAAAGCATAAATTAAGGTATACATTGATTATAAATGCAGCCAATAAAGTATGCAGTATAGTTTGCTGCATACCTTCGGCAATGCGTGATGGCACAAGTACCAATGTAATAAGCAAGGCTAACAGGATAATTCCGGGTAGCCAGCCAAAGGTTTCGGGTTGATAAAAATATTGTAGCAGGCCAATGGCTATCAGCATCAGGATTATTACAATAATCTGAGTAACATGCACCGCTTTAACGCTTTTGGCAGAGGTTAAGCCGAAAATATACTGCGCCGTAATAATTGCAAAAAACGGGAACACGATCACGATGTAATGGGGCAACTGAAATTTAGAAGCCGAAAAAAGCAGGAAGGTTATCATTGATCCGCACAGGCAGTACCATTCCTGTATCTGTACATTTTTTATCCCTTTTTTGATAAACTGGAATATAGCGGCGAACAATAACAGCGACCAGGGTAAAAATGCCCATAGCGTGGTATGTATAAAAAACGACGGGTCACCATGACCTTTAATTGGTCCGGTATTGAAAAAACGCCCGAATTGACTATCCCAGAAAAAGAATTTAATACCCGATACACCTGTACGCCCGAACACTATTTTTTCGGGATGAAGATCAAACTGGCGGTACAGGCACCATATTTCGGGCATGATAAATAATAGCGTCATTACTATGGCCAGCAGCCATCGCCAGTGAAAAAGCTGTTTCCATTGCCGGGTAATCAGCAAGTGGCCTATAATTGCTCCGCCGATGGTGATCAGCGCGAACATGCCTTTGGTCATCACCGCGCAGGCGGTAAACAGGCAGCCCAGCAGCAATTGCCAAAGACTATTATTGGTATACGCTTTATAAAAATAATAAACCGCCGCAATGATGAGGCCGGTTAAGTAAGGCTCGGCACGCACATCATTATTGGAGAGTACAATATGCTGTGAGGTAAGCAATATCAATACCGCCCATAAGGCTATCTGTTTATTGTACAATGATTTTGCGAAGCGATAAGTGTAAACCGCGCCCATTATCACAAACAAAATACCTGGCAGCTTATACGCCCAGGTGCTAAAGCCAAAGCATTTAAAAAACAGGGCGGTAACCCAAAACGGAAAGTGGGGCTTATCCAGCCAATCGTTACCCCAGGCGTAAAGATCGGCGTAGTTGTTACGCAACACCATCGTTTTGGCAATGGTAGCGTATAAATTGCCATCGGGGCCGATAATGGTAATAAACAAGCCGCTAAAGTTTAATAAAACGGCCAATCCTATAAAAAGGTAAAGCCATTTGGTTTGATTAGCGGTGTTTTGTTGATGCATATATTAAAGCCTGGGTAAGCGGCGGTAAATATAAACAGATTTAGCTGTAGGAGGAAAGGATGGGTTGAGGTAGTGAAGGCCCCCTCTAAATCTCCCCCTAAAGAGTAAGACTTTAAAAAATTCCGTTAATAAACACTTACGAAGTTTTTTACTACCGCGAGATTAGCGAAGCGTATCTCGTGGTAATCATTTAGTAAGCTTTCAGCTTACTTCAGCTGAAAGCTGAAACCATGTAACGCCACAAGCTACAAGCTTGCGGCAGGGTAGATTCTTCGCTATGCTCAGAATGATAATTAATTTTAATATCTGGCTACCTCAAACCCTTTTCTTTCAGATATTTTACCAGTGCTGCCGGATGATCGGTTTGCAGTCCGGAGAGACCTTTTGCCAGGGCCTGATCCCAGTCGGCAGGGCCTTCACCCGAGCTTTGGATGTCGGGCCAAACGGGTACGCGTTTGCTTTCAGCAAATTTTACCATATCGGCATCGTACTGTTTGTAGCTTCCGTCGAGAATGTCCACATGATATTTATTGATAAAAGTTTCCATTGAAGCAACCGTTTTAACACTATCAGGCAGGCTCAGCATCAGCGGCATTTTGGGTGCAGTCATGCGCCAGCCGGCGAACTGTTGGGCGCTGTTGATGTAAACCAGCACATGTTTTTCCATGCCATATTGTTTGATCATGGCATAGGCCTGGGCAGGATCAGCGGCTTTAAAATCCAGATAAATATTGATCTTGTTTTTGCACAGCTGCAATATTTCTTTAAATGTAGGTATGCGATAGATCTGCTTGTCGGTAGTGTCCCTGCTTTTCACCTTTAACTGTTGCAGTTCGGCAAGGGTGAGATCCTTTATTAAACCCTGACCGTTGGTCATGCGGTTTACGCTGCCATCGTGCATGCTGATAAGTTCGCCATCTTTCGTAGTCCGGAGATCTATCTCTATATAGTCGGCTTCGTTCTTAATGGCTTCGCGGTATGCCTCCAGGGTGTTTTCAGGATAAATCACGTGGTCGCCCCGGTGGGCGGCCACAATGAATTTATGTTTTGATACCGGCGCCGGGTTGGGCTGCCAGTTATCATTACCTGATAATAGTAAAAGAACAAGGGGTGTTATTAAAAGAAATTTCATTCCGTTTAGTCTTTATCAATTGCTTTAGCCGAGCCTTTTTGTTTGTAATGATCTTCCCTTTCACGATCTTCATCATCCATTTCCGGACCCTTTTCAATTTTGCGCCAATCGATAGTTTTGTTATATCGGCTCATTGCCTTTTGGGGGTCAAATATCCGGGTATCGCTCTTTACGAAGGTGTAGGGTGTAAAATCGGGCTTGTCTGTAAAAAAGTCCTGTAATAAGGTAGCCGTAACATCATATTGGTTTACATACGGCACACCGAGTATATTGTAAATAGTTTTTAATATCGACCCAAAGTTGGCATGCGTATGGCTCACATAGCCTTTTTTAACATAGGGTCCGGCCAGCATTAATATCGACCGGTGCGCATCCACATGGTCAACACCGCCTTGCGGATCATCCTCGGTAATAACTACCAGCATGTTTTTCCAGTATTTGGTACGCGATAAAAAATGCAGGATGCGGCCAACAGCCAAATCATTATCAGCCATGTATGATTGCCTGTAAGGGTATCCGTCGTCTGGTCTTACATTAGCTCCATGATCATTTGGGACCTGCATGGTTATCAGTGACGGCATTTTTTGCTTGCCCTTGATCCACATTTTGGTGAACTCACCCTCAAATTGGTCCATCCTGAACTGATCGGGAATATTGGTATTAAAGCCGGCATAGTTGTGGCTTGTTCTGGTAAATAACGCCTTTTGCATCGGCACCATCACCAGGTGCGCAGCTCCGGTGGTGGTATCCCGCCATTCTTCGCGTACGTGTGCCGTTTCATTGGCTTCGCCAAAGTTGTAAAATTCTACGTGTTTTCTTTCCAAGGCTTCCCAAAGACCGCCGGTTTCGGCAAAGTCCTCCGGATCCATGCTGCCGGTTGAACCCGGAAAGCGACGACCTGGCGCCTTTGAAAATAATTTAGCCGTTTTGCTTACGTTGGAGTTGGCCTCAACCCACTCGTTCGGAATAACGCCCATCATCCAGTGGTGACCATGTATAGAGGCATCGCTGTCGCAATAATAATTATCTGAAAAAGCGAATTGCTGCGCGGCTTTCAGGTGGTTGGGAGCTACCTGTAAGCCCGGTAGTTTTACGCGTAAGGCATCGGGCAAAGTATATTCGCAGTTAACGCCAAAACGTGCCAGGGTGCTGTCGCCTTTGGCGTTTTTTAACTGGCCCAGCACTTCATCGTAAGTGCGATTCTCTTTGGTGATGTAAACAATGTATTTGATAGGGGTGGGCGATGAACCCGGCAATACCGGTAAGGGATTGCTGGTAGCCACAGGTACGCTTTTGCTGATAAACGTATTGCCAATAACCTGCTTAGTATAGGTTGCCAGCTGGGCCTGATCAGGTACGGGTACTTTTTGAAATGTACCTAATTGGATGTCGCCAATATAAGTACCCTGCGGTGGCGAAACAAAGCCTTTACCTCCGTTTGGCCCGGCGCCATAGCCCCGGCATGAGGTAATGTACATTTCCTTTTCATCGGCAGATAGTTTTACCCGCGAAGTTCCCCAACCCGTCGGGATCAGCCCTTTGGTGGTTTTAGTCGGCACATCAATTACGGCAACGGCATTAAAACCCAATAAGGCTACATACAAGGTTTTTTCATCCTTGCTTAAACAAATACCAAACGGCAATAGCCCGCGGTATTTATCAATACGGCTATCAACCTTGATCGGAATATCGCCCAGTAGTTTATGATTCTTGTAATCAATAATGGTAATGTTATCATTGGTGGCGTTGGTTACATAGGCATAATTATTACCCACAGCAATGGAGTTGGGACTTGCGCCGCCGGTTACCTCCGCGTCTTCCAGCATTTGCCCTATCTGATGACCGGTTTTAAATCTATCTACAACTTTGCTGGTAGCCAGATCAATGGTGAATACGCTCATGGCCTCGGGCGCTAACGGATCGCCTACACCGGGTATCTTGCGACCTTCAATGACCGTTCCCTCGCGTGATTCTTTGGTATTATCGCCATAAGGGTGGTGCGATATGCGGAGCGAATCTGCATTTTGAGGGGTAGCACCGGTAATCAGCGGATAGGAATACATACCCACATTGGCTACAAAAGCAGTTTTTTTATCCGGACTTAAAGACAAGCCAAAAGGCTGGCGACCAACATTAATGGAGGCGGTAATTTTTTTGCTGTTCAGATCAAGTCTCACCAAGCGGAAGTTTCCGCGGTCAAGTACCAATAGTTCATTATTGGCTGTGTTTAATTGCAGATCTGAAGTAAAACTATCTTCATAATCCGTACCTGCAACTTTACCATTTAGGGATAATGAATCTACCCGCTCAAATTTTTCAGCATCGTAAATAACAACAGAGCCATCATCACCGCCGCTTAAGTACAAGGTTTTAGAATCGGGCGAAAAGGCTACACCAAGAAATGAACCTTTTGCTAAGGGCGATTTTATTTTCTTGTCGTAACTGGGTACCCTTAATGATTTCATCGACGGCAGATCGATAATTTCAATAACTCCGTTATGCAGGGTTACCGCCTTTTTCCCATCGGGCGATATGGACAAACCAAAAGGATCATGTGTAATCCGTATGGTATTGCCCGCGGGCGTTATAAACCGGCCACTTGGCAAAACGGATACGCCACCCTGGTTAATGGTACAAAACTGACCGGCACCTGGAACCTGCAAATAACTCACTTGCTTTTGCGCAAATGAAACCATGCAGGTACTTAAACAAATAACTAAGGATAGGAGGGTTTTACTACACATGATGATAAACTATTAATGCTGAATAATTATTTGCCGCTTACACTGCCAATAGCATCGCCAACCTCATGGCCTGCAGCCGCTTTAAAATCAAAGCCTAACAGGTTTGCAATGGTTTGTGCCAGTTGTTTATGATAAGTTGTTGTTGGTAATTTCATTTCGCCGGAGGCAGGGGTATCCGGGCCTATAACGGCAAACCAGGTTTGTTCAGAATTTGGGGTTTCTTTACCGTGATTTCTCCAGGTAAGCAAAGGCACTTCACCGCGGCCATGATCGCAGGTAACTATAAGGGTTGTTTTGTTTTTGTAGGCCGGATCGGTTTGTACAAAATCCCACAGTTGTTTGATATAGTCATCTTCCTGACGGATGCGGTCAAGGTAAAATTTGTAGTTACCGCCATGCGCCATATCATCTGGTTCGTCAAAAGCTACGTACAAGGCACGCGGTTTGTATTGTTTCATATAAGTTTTGGCAAACTCAAAGGTCAGGTAATCAATACGGGTAGAATCGCCCAGAAAATGAGGGCCTTCATTTTGTATCTCATTTAAAAAGGTTAAGCGGTCATTCATGCCCGGTGTGTTCAGCTTCATGTAACCCGAATTATTAACAATGCCCGAACGCTGGGTATTCAATATCTGCGTAAACCTTTCCCATGATGAAAAAGCCGCTACTTTGCCTGTAAAGCCTTTTTGCTTGTTTAAAAACTCCAACACGTTCATGTTAGGATTGGTAATGGCCTCGTTGGTATTCATACGCGGATCAGGGAAACCGGTAAATATTTCGTTATAGCCAGGGTACGAGAAATGGTAGGGGTTTGCCACCTCATCCTTACTGCCGATATCGCGGTTGCCGTATAGCTGGCCATGTTCAACTATGGTTGACCAGAAGAACGGCAACAGCATTTTACGGCGATCATTTGCAGCGTCTGTCCAATAATTTTTACGAACCTCGGCTTTATCATTAGTTTCCTTAGAGTTGATCAGTGCCGAATCAGCGCCGCGGAAAATCTCCTGCCAGCGTAAACCATCAATAGTTACAATGATAACATTCTCGGTTTTGTGTTTTTGGGCAAACAGAGTGGTAAATGATGCAGAGAGTAACAGCATCAGGATCAGTTTTTTCATGTGCGTAGATTGTTTTATAGTTTGATATAATTTAACAAAGGCCTCCCTGCTATGCAGGGAAGCCTTGTTGGTATTTAGTTTTTGTTCATGTTATTATTGTAGTATCCACATTACACCGTTTATATCATCGGTGCCTCCAAACTGGCTTAATGCTTTGTTATAGTTGGTAGCATTAACCGTTCTTTCTGAAGTTGGATATTCAAAACGCAGTGGTATACGGGTACTGTTACCTGTACCCGGACCTACTGTAAAGGTTGGAACCGCGGTACGACGATAAGTAAAGTATGATTCCAGACCTGAGTGGCGGAACAATGCCAGGTACCTTTGCTGCAATATTTGCGTGCGGCCGTTGGCTCCACCTGCGTATTTAATAGCAGATTGGCCGTAATACGTATTCCAATTTACGTTAATCGGGTAGGTATCATAGCTTGATTGATCTGCAGGGCCTTTTGTTGCGCCGGGACGATAAAAATAAGCTGTTAAAGTACCTGTTGTAGGAATAGCATATGATTGGAACGAAGCCTGTATGCCTTTAATATAGTAAGCTTCAGCATCACCGCTTGCCCAGCCCAGGTTAATACCTTCAGCAATGTTAAACATCAGCTCAGGATAACCAACTTGTATAGCCGGCTCGCCGGTATAGGTTGAAAAGAAGTGCTTACGGTTCATGAACGAGTAACGTTGCAGGGTAGCATTGTTATACATTACACCAAGGTCAAGTCCCGGATCGGCACCAATAAAGGCATCAAAGCTGGTTGGACTTATTTTTAAAGTATCAACGCTGTAACGTGATGGCTCGGCAGTTACAAATACACGAGGGTCTTTAAACTTGGTAAGTAAGCCTACATAAGTTGCTGACATGTTTTGTCTTGAACCGTTTTGACCAAAGTTATCCGGAGTTTGAGGATAGTAATTAGTTGGCGAAACAAACTTATATTGCAGGTTGTCATCACTACTTGTCATCAAAGGATATTGATCGGGGTGACCTATAATATTGCTAAATTGAGTTTTTACATCAATATCAGCAGTTTTTTTGCTTAAAGCCAGCAATAACCTAACACGGAATGTATTTACTGTTTTTTGCCATTTGGTAAGATCATTACCAAAGTAAATATCGTTGTCTAAAGTAGCACCAACACCAACACCACCTACGGCAGGGTCTTTTATCAATTGAGCCAAATCACTATTGGCGCTTTCCAGCCAAGCTAATGCCTGTGTCATTACCGTTTTTTGACTATCATAGGCAGGAGTAAGATTATCCAGGCCCTTTAAAGCATCGGTCATCGGAATATCACCTTCTTCCAAACTCATTTTGGTGAAGAAATAAGCCCGGAAAAATTTACCTAATGCCTCATACGGATTTACAGCAGCTCCGCCAGAAGCAGCAGCCTCCTTTTCCATAGCTACAACGTTTTTAAGAGTGCCGTAATAATTATCTCCACCGTTGGCAAAACTATCATAACGGTTATTACCATAATAATCATAGTTATACAGGTAATACTGGCAATAAATCTCTTTACTGCTTTGAGGAAAATCGGCCAGGTTATTAACTATACCGTTAAATAAAAGCGATGCAGGCACGGTGTTTGGCACGTTATTATTTTTAGTAAGGTCCTCAAAGCTCTTTTTACATCCTGTTACTGTAAGTGATATCGCTAATACCGGCAGTAAGCAAATTCTAAATATCTTTTTCATGATTATGATTGATTTTAATTAGAATGATACATTTAAGTTTACACCATAGCTACGTACTGTTGGCGATTGCAGAACAGTACTTGAAGAAGCTGCATTGTATTGATCTAAATCCACATCCTTAAAGCGTTTGTCGCCGTAGAAATACAGCAGGTTACGCCCGTAAATTGATAATGAAGCTCTTTTAATGAATGATTTATCTAACCATTTTTTAGGAAAATCATAGCCAAAAGTTACTTCGCGCAGTTTGGAGAAAGTTTTGCTCATCAGGTTTGATTCGTCGGCATTGTAATACTTACTAACATAATCCTGAACAAATGCGGTTTGCTTATTAGGTGAGTATTGCAGCGCGCTGTAGTTGGTTATTTTACCAGTTACCGGATCATAGTTAATTGATGCTCCGTTTGATACGGTAACACCCTCACCTACGTAGCTGCCATTATAGCCTGCTTTACCAAAATTTTGCCAGTCTTTATAACGGGCATCGCCAAGTGCTCCTGTAGCAGTTTCAATGTTTGAACCACCACGCATACTCTTGTTGTGCATGTAATCAATAATTACACCACCTACAGAACCATCAAACTGGAAACCCATGTTGAAGTTTTTGTAACGTAATTTATTTGATATGCTCCAGGCAAATTTGGCGTTCTCATTACCCAGGTATTGTGCAACCGGCAATATAAGCGGTTTACCAGCGGCATCATTAATAATCTGACCTTGAGGTGTACGGGCAAATGCGGTACCATATAATTTATCAGTACGATCACCTTGTTTAAAGAATTGCTGATAAGTACTTTGGCCCGGAGGCAGCTCTTCATAAACATCTTTAAAGGTTGATAAGTTAACCAATACATTCCAGGTAAAGCCACCTAAGTTTTTGATAGGTGTACCCTCAATTGATCCTTCGTAACCTGTTTTTTTAGTTTTTAATGCGTTCAGGAACAAAGTGGTATATCCTGTAGCTGTAGAAATTGGATTTGCCAGAATTTGCGGACCATCAATGTATTGAAAAGCTGTTGCGCTAAAACCTAAACGGTTTTGCAAAAATTTAATATCAAAACCCTCTTCATAGTTTACACGGGTAAATGTTTTAAGAGATTGCTGATACAAATACTCGCTGGCCGAAGCTGCCGTTTGATTATTATAAGGTTTACTTACAGAATACGATCCATTTAACGCGTAATTTGGACCATTATATGGCGATCCATAGGTAGATCCGTAACCCAATGGGTTATCAAACAGTGAAGGGCCTGTACTGCCTCCATATGCTGTTATAGAACTGAAAGGAGCCGGGCCAATTGTAGGGCTGGTTGCATCACTTCTGATATTAGCGTACGATCCGCGTAGTTTGACAAATGAAATTACATCCGGAAACTTAATATAATCAGATAAAACGGTAGCTGCAGATGCGCTTGGATAACTATAAGTTGTAACGTTTTGGAACGCGCTTGATCTTTCCCTGCGGAAAGTACCTGATAAAGTAGCATACTTACCAAAAGAAGCATCCATTGAAGCGTAGTAACTTAATTGTCTTTCGGCCGAATTAAAGCTTGTGGCCTGAATTGGGTTTTTTGAATTGCTGAATGAATAAACTTCAGGTACGTTCAAGTAATCAGTTGATACCCAGCTGGAGTTATATTTAAAACTACGCAAGTTTGAACCAACTAAACCTGATAAATTCAAAAACTTGGCAATGGTATAGTTATAATTAACCATCAACTCCGTATTGTTGTCAAACAGGTTACGGCGATCTTCGCGATAGTCGCCCTGATTACCTTCACGACCGTAAGGGTGAGCTGAAAATGGCAGATCCTCTGTACGTAAAATTGAATAAGTATCAATTTGTGAGCGTAAGGTTACGTTCAGGTTATCGTTAAACTTGTAATTACCTGATATATACCCATAGGTATCGTTTTTATAATGCCCTCTTGTCCATTTTTCGGCTAATAAATAGGGGTTATGATAACGGGTGTACTCTGCAAATACAGATTGCACACCTTCTTTACCCGGAGCCCATATATTTTTAATATCAGGTGCATTAATATTCCAATCGGCACCAGTCCAGATAGCTATGTTATAAATAATACTGTTAGGACCGTACTCCACATCAGGGAAGTTATCAGTTGATTGTCTGTTGAAATCAACGTTGGCCTCAAATTTCAACTTTGAAGTCGGGTTAAATGAAGCGTAAAAGTTAGCATTGGCTATATCCAGGTATTGCGCAGGGATGTAGCTGGTTTGGTGCTGTTGCGAAACAGATAAACGGGTCACATAGTTATCGCCTACGGAGCCTAATGAAATGTTATTATTGGTTTGAACACCTGTTTGTAAAAAGTTTTTCAGGTTATCTTTACCGCGGGCTGTATATGGCGTTGGTATGCGTTTGCCTGTTGTAGGATCAATCGGGCTGTCATATTGTGCTATCAGCTGACCTGCAAAGTACGGGCCCCAAACGTCGTAATCGCTATCTACACCACCTGGTGCACCTCCTTTACCATCAACAAAGGTATAAAAGGTGTTTTCGCCTGCACCAAATGAATTTTGGGTACGTGGAAATGCCAGGAAGCCTTTGTTTAAAACTGTACTGCTATTTATATCAACTGTTAAGCCTTTTTTGTTTTTATCGCCTTTTTTGGTGGTAATTAAAATAGCGCCATATTGAGCACGGCTACCATATAAAGCCGCTGCGGCAGGGCCTTTTAATACGGTGTAGGTTTCAATATCATCAGGGCTGATGTTGTAGGTATCTGTATTGATCGGGAAACCATCAACAACATATAATGTTACCGCGTTACCTCTTATTAATACCGAAGGGTTACCTAATAACTCGGCAGATGCACCTACTGATAAACCTGCTACCTTACCTGTTAAACCGGTAATAGGGTTAGGGTCGCGGGCCATAGTTACGTCGGAGCCGTTTACCGCTTGTAAAGCGTAACCAATGCGGCGTGTTTCTTTTTTAACACCAAGGGCTGTTACCACAACCTCGTTAAGTGTTTTGTTATTGCCGTTCATACTCACGTTGATAACAGCTTTATCGGCCACTGTTACGTTTTGCGGGGCATAACCTATAAACGTAAAGGTGAGGGTTTGGCCAGAAGATGCTGTAATAAAGTAATGACCGTCAACATCGGTAATGGTACCTTTTTTCTGGTCTTTTAACATTACACTCACCCCTGGGAGCGGCAAGTGGTTTTCGTCGGTTACTGTTCCGCTTATTTTGGTTTGTCCAAATAAAATAGATGGGGCCACGCAAAATAGTAAAACCGTAATAATGGTTTTCAATCTCAGGTAAAACTTGTTCATCTGCTAAAATTTAAGGGTGAGGGGATAGATTTTTTCATGCAGCAATACTAAACTTTGTTTATTATTAGTAAACCAATTTAGTATTAAGCTATGCTTAATCTTATGTTCACCCTGCGTTAAGCAGCTGATTTATGTAACAACGGAATTACACTTACCTTACAAAAAATTAATACGTACTATCAACTGTTTACCAGTTGTAAGTGTTCAAGGGCCATAGCCTTTAATTGCTCAATGTTATTTACCGGCACATTCATTTCTTTAGCCATATCATCCCAATAGCGCAGG
Organism: Mucilaginibacter sp.; assembly: GCF_039207105.1. GTDB lineage: Bacteria > Bacteroidota > Bacteroidia > Sphingobacteriales > Sphingobacteriaceae > Mucilaginibacter. The sequence goes on along the minus strand of NZ_JBCECK010000130.1, from coordinate 1,523 downwards.
CGTACAATAAGTTCTGCATCGGGATTAAGCTCAAAATCACTGGCTTCTTCTTCGGTCATTACTCCACCCTGAAATTCAAGCGTGCCTTTGCTGGCGTCAGACAGGCGATTATAATATTCAGGATACTTATAGGTGAGGTATCGTTTAGCAATTACGTGTCCTTGTACCAGGTTGGCTACCCTTTCAGAAAAACCACGCTCCAGCAAATAGTCTGATCCCAATTTTTCATGATCAACATTACCCATGCCATCCATGCTTTCCACCTCATCATTATCGGCACATAAATGGCCAATGTCATGAAAAAAAGCAGCCAGTACCACTTCGTCGTCATAGCCTTCGGCCTGGGCCAGAGCGGCTGCCTGCGACATATGCTCCAGTTGCGAAACGGGTTCGCCAATATAATCTTCGTTACCAAACTTTTCGTAAAGCGAAAATACTTCGTTAACAACGGCCTGGGGATTATACTGAGAGAAAGTCATAACTTGGTTTTTGTTTGCAAATAAAAGGCCTATACATTATTAAAATATTAAATGTTTATGAAATATGCCCTCAGCTTAACATTAACTTTCTTCGATTTCTTTTTTTAACAAAGTATTAACTTTTTTGAATTTTGACTTTTGATTTTGTAATTCTACTTTCGGGCAGTAATTGATATACATATATACAATATAATGGAAGAAGACATACTGATACAGATCAGTAACCGGATCAAGGAACGCCGCCGCGAAAAAAACATTACTGTACAGGAACTGGCCATCAGGGCTAATGTTAGTAAGGGGCTCATATCACAAATTGAAAACAGCCGCACCATACCGTCGCTCATTGTATTAATTGATATTGTTAAATCACTGGAGATTGACTTGAACGAGTTTTTTAAAGATATCCGGGCCAAAACCGATCATCTTCCTGTTTTAGTAAAACGTAAAACTGAGTACGAGCACTTTGAGAAGGAACATGCGCTGGGCTTTCATTATCAACGTATTTTTACTCAATCGATTACGCAGTCAACTGTTGATATTGTTATCTTAGAACTCGAGCCAAATGCCACCCGCCCACTGGTTGAAACCGATGCCTTTGAATATAAATACATTTTGCAGGGCGAAGTTGAATACCAGTTTAATGACGATAAAATAACCCTGCACCAGGGCGACTCTATGCTGTTTGACGGCCGCATCCCACATACCCCCAAAAATTTGGGTAAGGTAACTGCCATCATGCTGGTGATTTATTTTTTTGAGGAGAAGAAATAGGGATTTTTCAATAGTGAGAATACTCAGCCCGACATCGCTAAAATTTGTCATTGCGAGCGTAGCGTGGCAATCGCGAATTTGTCTGAACCACGATTTTGAGGATTAAGGGATTATTACGATTTTAAAAAATTAAAGTAATCCTATAATTCGATAAATCAGTTTAATCATGGTTCAGACAAATTCGCGATTGCTTCGTTGTTCCTCTTCGTAAGGATATTATTTTTAATGCTATACTCCCCTTAACCCAACCTTAACACTAACTTAGTTTGGTAT
>NZ_JBCECK010000129.1:0-14090 GCF_039207105.1 Mucilaginibacter sp. | reverse complement strand
TAAGTATTGGCAATGCCATCCCAGTCAATCATTTTGTTGCCGTAAAGCAGCAAAAGCCTGATAATCTCCTTTTCCTGGGCACTTTCGTCCTTTGCTTCCTTTATTTCAGGTTCATCAAAAAAGTTGGGCTCATCAGGCGGCGGCTCATTAAATCGTGAGCTTTGCTGTTGCTGCTGACCATCCTTTTTTGCCTTGGCTTGGCGCATTTTATTTAATTCAGATAGCAGCGAGCGCTCATCTATCTGCAACAGGTAACTGCATTCCTTTATAAAAACCGAAGCTTTGATAGAGTCGGGTATCTTGGCTATACTCTCCACAATTTCGCGGATGATCTCAGCTTTCTTGATCGGATCATTCCCGGCATCTTTTAAAAGCAGGGTGGCCTTGTACAGGATAAAGTCCTTTTTACTTTCCTCTATATGCTTTTTAAACGCGTTGGTACCCACCAGCCGTACATAGGAGTCGGGGTCATGCCCATCCGGGAAAGAAACCACTTTTACATTAAGTCCGGCTTCCAGTATCATGTCCAACCCGCGCAGCGATGCCTTGATACCGGCCGCGTCGCCATCATATAAAATGGTGATATTTTGGGTAAAACGGCTTATCAGCCTGATCTGTTCAGCTGTTAGTGAAGTACCTGATGATGCTACCACATTTTCTATACCAGCCTGATGCACCGAAAGTACATCTGCGTAACCTTCAACCAGGTAACAGTTATCCTCATCCCTGATAGCCTTTTTAGCGAAATACAAGCCATAAAGCACATTTGATTTATGGTATATTTCAGACTCAGGCGAGTTAACGTATTTGGGAACGTTCTTATCTTTTTTGAGCGTACGGCCGCCAAAAGCAATTACACGGCCTGTAAAGCTATGTATCGGAAACATTACTCTGCCGCGGTAACGATCATACAGCGAACCATTATCACGCTTAACAGACAATCCGCTTTCAACCAGAAACTGTTCTTTGTAGCCTTCTTTAATGGCTGTACCGGTAAAAGCCTCCCATTGATCGGGTGAATAACCGAGCTCAAACTTTTTAATGGTTTCGGTAGTAAAACCGCGTTCTTTAAAATAGCTCAGGCCTATATTTTTACCTTCTTCGGTATCCAGTAAACTTTCATGAAAAAATTTGGATGCGAAGCCCGTTACGATCATGAGGCTTTCGCGGCGCTGCTCTTCCTCGCGGTTTTCCGGCGCGTCAACGGTTTCCTCTACTTCTATGCCATATTTCTTGGCCAGCCATTTCAGCGCTTCAGGATAGCTGAATTTTTCGAGCTCCATTAAAAACGTAACTGCCGAACCACCTTTGCCGGTAGAGAAATCTTTAAATATGCCTTTTGCCGGTGAAACCGTAAACGATGGAGTACGCTCATTAGCAAAGGGCGACAAGCCCACGTAGTTAGCTCCGCGCTTTTTTAACTGCACAAATTCCCCTATCACCTCCACAATGTCGGTGGCTTCCATAATACGGTCGATAGTGGATTTTATGATCATGCGCTAAATGCAAATGTAGGGCAAATCATCAAATGATAATTAATAAACCTCAAGATACAGATTTATTTAATTGATTGCGTGGCTTTAAAAATGTTATGGCTATACCGGCCAATATAATAACGCTGCCTATGATCTCCTTGGCCGACAAGGTTTCATTCAATAAAAACACAGCCATAATGCCCGCCATTACCGTTTGCCCTAACAAGGCGATAGATACCTTGGTTCCTTCTAAAAACTTAAGCGAATAATTAATCGTGATCCAACCAGTTAGCTGGCACAACAGCCCCATCCCCAAAAAGCATAGCCAGGAATTTAAAGAAAAACTTACCAAATTATTACCCTGCCAAATACCAATAACCAATAAAAACACACTTGCTGCCAGCATATTGTAAAACATGAATGACAAGGTGCCTACCCGCTTCAAAATATTATTGGTAATCACGATATAAATGGCATAAAACAAACTGGCCAGCAGCGCCAGTATAATACCAATATTAAACTGCAGGTGCACAATGTTTTGATAACCCACCAGTATAACCATGCCCAGCATAGCTACACAGGTACCCGCCCAAAACAACAAGCCCGATTTTTTACGCAGTATAAAAAAGCTGATCAAACCCACCCAAACGGGCGCCAGGTTAGCCAGCAGGGTTGAAACCGTTGCGCTGATATGCTGTAAGGAAATATTCCACACCGCGATATCTGACGCAAATATAAGCCCGCCCAATATGGCCATATACAGGTCCTTAGGGGCAATTTTCAGGTTTATCTTCGCGAGGCAGTAAGGCGCCAGGAATACCCAGGCTGTAAACACCCGGTAAAAAGCTGTGGTAATGGGCTGAACCCCGGCAAGCTTTACAAATATTGGCGAAAACGATATACATAAAATGCCAGTAGCCAGGCTTAGTTTAGGATTCATGTCAACGATAATAAATTGATGGCAAACTTACGCAATACCCTATTAATTATCACTTATACAAACCAATGCGGCTGTTTATTTTGACATCAATGTATCAAAACAATGCCATAGGCCGTAAAGGTTATAAAACCTATATCATGAAAAAAACATTATTACTCCTGCCGCTTATTTTACTTTTTTTCTGAATGCCAGCGCAAAAACTGCTGTATGGTGCCCACGCCTATCGTATCAGTAAATGCCGTAAAAAACAACAAAACATGGAGTGCATTTTCGTCAGAGCTGCCCGTAAAAGATGACATTATCAGCATATATGCCTATAGTGATCGTAACGAAATGGGACTTGAAGAAAATCTGAGGATCAGTTTCAAAGCAACCGATGCCGGTACTTATAACCTTGACGGTAAGCGCACAATATATTTTAACACCGTTGGAAAGGATGTTGGAGTGAGTGATTACAAAATGGACAGTCTGTTTTCAAATAAAGCTACCGTTATAAATTATGATAGAACTAACAATTTCATAACCGGAACATTTAATATCAGATTCATTAAAACCTTTGATAACCCAGCCAATACCCATCCCGACACACTTCGATTTTCAAACGGAAATTTCAGGGTACAGATACGTAACTAAGTTCAGTTATTCAACCTGCGGTAATACAACAATGACCTGCTGCAAACCTGGCACCATAGCAAGCAGGATGGCATTGGCTTTTTAAGCGGAAAATTCAAAGTTGCTTTACATAATTAATTGTATTTTTGCGGCTCTAAAAAATATATAATATATGAGCCAGCGAGTAAAGATCAAAGCATTGCTGCAGAGCCAGCAAACCGATGTTGATGTAACAGTTAAGGGATGGGTACGTGCATTCCGTTCTAATCGTTTTATTGCTTTGAATGATGGCTCAACCAATAATAACATTCAAATTGTTGTTGATTTTGAAAACACCGACCCTGTCTTGCTAAAACGCATTACTGTTGGTGCCGCGATAAGTGTGGTGGGTAAACTGGTAGCATCACAGGGCAAAGGCCAAACTGTTGAGGTTATAGCTACCGATATTGAAATATTAGGCGATAGTGATCCTGAAAAATATCCTATCCAGCCTAAAAAGCATAGCCTGGAGTTTTTAAGGGAAAACGCTCACCTGCGTTTTCGCACCAGCACTTTTGGCGCCATTTTCAGGATACGTCATAGTCTGGCATTCGCGGTACACCAGTTTTTTAACGAGCGTGGGTTTGTCTATCTGCATACGCCAGTTATTACCCAGTCAGATGCTGAGGGAGCTGGTGAGGCTTTCCACGTAACCAATTTTGATTTGGCTAACGTACCTAAAACAGATACCGGCGAGGTTGATTACAAACAGGACTTTTTTGGTAAATCAACTAATCTTACTGTATCTGGTCAGTTAGAGGGTGAGCTTGGTGCTATGGCCCTAAGCGATATTTATACTTTCGGCCCAACCTTCCGTGCCGAAAACTCTAATACTACCCGCCACCTGGCCGAGTTTTGGATGATTGAGCCTGAAGTAGCCTTCAATGATCTGGACGACAACATGGACCTTGCCGAGGACATGCTAAAATACGTGATCAAATACGCTTTGGATAAAAACGCTGAAGATATTGAATTTTTAACCCAGCGCCTGCAGGAAGAAGAAAAACAAAAACCACAGAACGAGCGCTCAGAAATGACACTGCTTGAAAAACTGCAATTTTGTTTAGACCATGATTTTGAGCGCCTTACCTATACCGAGGCTATCGAGATCCTGAAAGAATCGACCCCGAACAAAAAGAAAAAGTTCCAATACCTGGTTGAAGGCTGGGGAACCGACCTGCAGAGTGAGCACGAACGTTACCTGGTTGAAAAACACTTTAAAAAACCGGTGATCCTGACAGATTACCCTAAAGATATCAAAGCATTTTATATGCGCCAGAACGAGGTTGACGCCAACGGCCACGAAACCGTACGTGCTATGGATATTTTATTCCCGGGCATTGGCGAAATTGTGGGTGGCTCGCAACGTGAGGAACGCCTGGATAAACTGGAGCAACGAATGGACGAAATGGGCATCCCGAAAGATGAACTGTGGTGGTATTTAGATACCCGCCGTTTTGGCTCATGCCCGCATGCCGGTTTCGGACTGGGCTTTGAACGCCTGGTGCTGTTTGTAACCGGAATGGGCAACATCCGCGATGTGATACCTTTCCCGAGGTTCCCAAAAAATGCTGAATTCTAAGCAGGATTATATGACTTTGATAGATTAACAGGATTTTATCAGCTATAGGCAGTAAAAATCCTGTTAATCCTTTATAATCCCTAAATCGTGTATGCCTGTAATTGAATTGGTTACCCATATTAACGCCCCAATTGGCAAATGCTTTAATTTGGCGCGTAATATCGATGTGCATATGTTGTCAACCCGCCAAACCGGCGAAAAAGCCATAGCCGGCCGTACCAGTGGTCTCATTGAACTTAATGAAACTGTTACCTGGCGGGCAAAACACCTGGGCGTTTGGCAAACTCTCACTTCAAAAATCACGGAGATGGAGTACCCTAACTTTTTTACCGACGAAATGGTTAAGGGTGCCTTTAAAAACATGAGGCACGAGCATTATTTTTATTCCATCAACGCTCAAACCCTTATGAAAGATATTTTCCGGTTTGAATCGCCGGTAGGTATGATATTCGATATCATTTTTCTGAATGACTACATGACCCGCCTGTTGGAAAAACGTAACGCCTTGATCAAAGAAATAGCCGAAATGAGCTGAGAGAAGAGCTATCGAATAATTGATATATTTAGCGCACAGAAATATGCGGATTTCAGAAGTACAAATATGCAGCTGTTAGCGTTTGCACTTCGGGAAAAAGTATCTGCACATCTGAAATTTGCACATCCGCACATCTTATTTATTATACCTATGCTTGTAAGCTCCTCTTCCCTGCGCGTTTTTACAGAAAATATTTTTTTAGCCATTGGTTGCAGTACCGAGCACGCCACACTGGCGGCTGATGTTTTATTACGATCAGATCTTCGGGGTATTGATTCGCACGGGGTGGCCCGGCTTAGTGGCTATGTACGCCTGTGGGAGAAGAATCGCATTAACCCGACACCCAACATCCAAATAGTGCATGAAACGCCCACCACAGCCACCGTTGATGGCGACGCGGGCCTGGGACTGGTTGTTGCTCCCTTCGCTATGGAGGTAGCTATCAAAAAAGCTGAACTTTATGGCTCGGGATGGGTATCAGTACGTAACTCCAACCATTTTGGTATTGCGGGCTATCACGCCCTAATGGCGGTAGAAAAAGATATGATAGGCTTTGCCATGACCAATGCCAGTCCGTTGGTAGCGCCAACCTTTTCGAGTGAGCGTTTATTAGGTACCAACCCCATGTGTTACGCTTTCCCGGCAGGGCAATATCCGCCCGTAGTAGTTGATCTGGCTACTTCTGCCGCAGCCAACGGTAAACTGGAAATTGCCCAGCGTTTGGGTAAACAAGTACCAGAAGGCTGGATACAGGATAAAACCGGAAATTATACTACCGACCCGCATGCTTTAAAAACTGGCGGTGCGCTCCTACCCCTCGGCGGCGACCGTGACCACGGCAGTCATAAAGGTTTTGGGTTGAGCGCTACAGTTGATATTTTATCAGCCGTGCTATCGGGTGCTAACTATGGGCCCTGGGTGCCTCCGTTTGTAGCTTTTCTTGATCCGCCGGCCAATCCGGTAGGCCAGGGTATAGGGCATTTTGTGGGGGCTATGCGGGTTGATGGTTTCAGGCCTGTTGATGAGTTTAAAAAACACCTGGATAACTGGATAGAACGTTTTAAAGCATCAGCCACGGTTGACGAATCACAAAAGGTGGTCATCCCCGGCGAACCTGAGCTCGAAGCTGAACTACACCGTACCATACATGGCATTCCATTGGTTGACGCTGTAGTAACCGATCTGAATATTTTGGCAGAAAGGTTTGGAGTTGATCCGCTAAAAGGGGAATAGGGATATGCTGCAACGAGTTTGTAATCATGCAATAAAAACTTGTCATTCTGAGGAACGAAGACTCTATTGTAAAACTATTCATATCGCATAACAGATCCTTCGCTATCGCTCAGAATGACAAAAAACACATGGGTAAAAAAGACGCCTCTTCTGGCGCAAGTATGAAGCAGGAGCTACAGTTTGCCTTATGTGTAGACACAAGTAGCTACCGCCCGGCCATCCCTTCATACTTGCTCCAGTAATGAAGCTTACAAATACCTTAAAATACTTGTCATTGCGAGCGATAGCGTGGCAATAGCGAACTTTACAGAGTGATTTGTGCAGTTCGCTATTGCTTCATCGTTCCTCTTCGCAATGACAATATTGAACGTACATGGTTACCATAAGAAATAAAAATGCCCGGTTATAGATCATAATCGGGCATTTTTTATTTCAGCGGTTCTAAACCTTAATGTATAATATTAAACAACCTGCTCCACCTGATCTTGTTCAGGAATGAGGCGTTATCATCCATACTCATCCAAATGAACAGGGCCTTACCCACAATATGATCTTCCGGTACAAATCCCCAGAAACGTGAATCTTCTGAATTGTGGCGGTTATCCCCCATCATAAAATAGTAGTTAAGCTTAAAGGTGTAGCTATCTGCCTTTTTACCGTTGATCAGGATGTTGTTACCCTCTACCTGTACTTTATTGCCTTCATATATCTCAATAGCACGGCCATAAACCGGGAAGGTTAAACTATCCAGCTTAACTGTCCACCCTTTTTTAGGTACGATGATAGGGCCATAGTTATCCAGGTTCCAGGTGAACTTAGGGAAGTTGGGGGTTATTTTATAGTTCGGGAATTTTACCGGGTAAACAGGGTACAGCGGATCCTCCATCCCTCTTGGCGACAGCGTAGGGACTATTGATTTAATATTTGAATATCCCTTTAAAGTATTTGCCGAAGCTACCGTAGTATTAATAGTAAAAGTATTGTTGATACCCGGCGCCAGATCTTCCAAATGCAGATCATTGATCAGTTGTGGATTAAGCTCGCTGCCGTCGGACTGTACGGTGTAACCCATTTCGCCATGAGGCGGAGTTGGCGCGGCTTTGCCATTTATAAACACCTGCGCATCTACTACGCTAAGTGTATCGCCTGGTGTACCCTGGCAACGTTTAATATAGTTCTCGCGTTTGTCAACAGGCCTGTATAACGGCGAATCGGCATCCATCGGGTAATTAAATACCACTACATCACCTTTTTTAACATTGCTCAAACCGGGTAAACGATAGTACGGCAATTCTATTCCATCCCAATATGCTTTAGTACCTATCAGCGGCATAGTATGATGCGCAAAAGGGAAAGCAACGGGCGTCATGGGTAAGCGGGCGCCGTAATTTACTTTGCTTACAAACAGGTAATCGCCAATTAATAATGAACTTTCCATTGATGCGCTGGGAATCACATAAGCTTCAATAAAAAGGGTACGGATAAGTGTAGCAGCTATCACCGCGAATATAATAGCATCGGCCCATTCGCGTGTGGCTGTTTTTTTAAGTGCCACTTTGTATTTCTCCCTAAACTGCAGGGTGGCCGAAGCACCCAGGTATTTGGTATTTTTATCATACCCCCATTTAGGTAAAAATATAAATGGCAGGGCAACAACTAAAATATGATCAAGCAGGCTAAACTTACCGTATGATTTTACAAAATCTACTATAATACCAATCAACACCAATATGTTTAAACCAGGTATTAATACCAGTATAAACCACCACATTGGCCGCCCGCAAAGTTTTATCATTACATATGCATTGTACACGGGTACTACGCCTTCCCAACCCGGCCTGCCGGCCTTTTCAAACAATTTCCAGAAACCTACATAAGGCAGTATAACCAGCAGTATAATAGCGAGTATAATATTCACTTGTTGTTATTAGTTTAATTAATGTATTCCTCTAAATAATCTGTTCCAGCGTATTTTATTCACAAAAGATGCTGTACTGTCAATACTCATCCATGTAAATAACGCCTTGCCCACTACGTGATCTTCGGGTAAAAAGCCCCAAAAGCGCGAATCTTCTGAATTATGGCGATTATCACCCATCATCCAGTAGTAGTTCATTTTAAAAGTGTAAGTATCCGCTTTTTTATCGTTTATAAAAATATCATGACCAACAATCTTCACTTTATTGTGCTCATAAATTTCAATAGCCCGGCCATACACCGGAATAGTTAAGCTATCCAGCTTTACCGTCCATCCTTTTTTAGGGATAATGATAGGACCGTAATTATCTATATTCCAGGTATAATTAGGAAAATTGGCTGTTGTTTTATATCGTGGATATTTAACCGGATAAACAGGATTTAAGGTATCGGCCACACCTTTAGGGCTAATATCAGGCGTAACTGACTTAATGTTAGAGTATCCCTTTAACGCTTTGGCCGACTCTACCGTGGTATTCACCCTAAACCCTGAATTATCAGTAAAATAAGCCATATCGGTTAAATGCAGATCATTGATCACCTGCGGGTTAAGCTGACTGCCATCCGTTTTTACATTGTAGGCCATTTCGCCGTGCGTGGCAGTAGCTTCGGGTTTTCCGTTAATGTAAACCTGGGCATCCACTACACTTAAAGTATCGCCGGGAGTACCCTGGCAGCGTTTAATAATATTTTCGCGTTTATCAACCGGGCGGTATAACGGCGAATCGGCTTCCATCGGTTGGTTAAAAACAACAATGTCGCCCTTTTTGATATCGCTGAAGCCGGGCAAACGATAGTAAGGCAACTGAATACCATCCCAATAGGCTTTTGTACCCAATATGGGCATAGTATGATGCGTAAATGGAAAGGCGACCGGTGTTATAGGTAAACGGGCCCCATAATTTACCTTACTTACAAACAGATAGTCGCCTATTAAAAGAGAGCTTTCCATTGATCCGCTTGGGATCACATAGGCTTCAATAAAAAGGGTACGTATCAGGGTAGCGGCTATAACTGCAAAAACAATGGCGTCGGCCCATTCACGTACGGCGCCTTTTTTCTTTTTTGTTTCGCTTTTATTTTTTTTCCAGAATTTCCAGTTCATATAATGGCTGATGTGCAAATTTCGAAATGTGCAGATTTTTCGAATGTATGTATTTATTTTTTATTCCCTATGACTGTTGTGTAAGCTATATGTTACTATAAAATAAATCACATTATACAAATATCTGCACCACCTGATCTAAGTAGCCAATAGTATCCTCCTATTAAAGCTTAGCTATTAAAATCAAACATAGCCTCAACCGAGTAAAAACCTTTTTTGTTGTGTACCCATTCGGCGGCAAGTACAGCCCCAAGGGCAAAACCGTTACGGTTGTGTGCGGTATGTTTAAATTCAATGGTATCAACTTCAGAATCATAGATAACCGTGTGCGTGCCCGGCACACTGTCAATACGCATTGATTCTATTAGCAATTGGTCGCTGGCGGCCTGCTCTTCATCACTTTTATCGTCGGTAGTTAACACATTGATCCATTCAGATTTTGAATCAAGGTTTTCAAGAATGCCCTCGGCAATGGTTATAGCCGTACCGCTTGGCGCATCCAGCTTTTGCATATGGTGAATTTCTTCAACCTGTACATCGTAATACGGGTAATTATTCATCATTTTAGCCAGCAGCTTATTAACATGAAAAAACACATTAACCCCAACGCTAAAATTTGACCCATACAATAAAGTATGGTCACCTTGCTCACACCGTTGTTTCAGTTCGGGCAATTGATCATACCAACCGGTTGTACCTACCACAACAGGCACACCGGCTGTAAAACAGTGCTCAATATTACTTATTACCGATCCCGGGGTTGAAAACTCAATAGCAACATCAGCCTTTTGCAGGTTTTCGATGGTCAGATCTTCCAGGTTTTCAACACCTACGGCTAATACAATTTCGTGTTTGCGGCTAATGGCGATCTTTTCGATGATCTTGCCCATTTTTCCATAGCCCAGTAATGCTATTTTCATTATTTAATTTTTAGTATCGCGTAGTTAGTATCAGGTATCAAGTAGTTAGTATCAAGATTACTGGAACTCTTTATGCTAAAGGTTGAAGCTATCTTGATACTTGATACTAACTACTTGATACTATTATTTTAAAACGTAAAGGTAATTTTTACCGACGGAATAAACGAGCTATTAGCACTTTGCGCGTAAAGCGGCTGACCGATCATGCCCGGAGTAACTTTCATTGATAAATTATTATCAACCGTAAACGAGTGCTTAAACTTAGCATCAATGTAGGCATCAATAGTTTGGATACCCCAAGCAACCGCAATACCCATAATACTTAAATCGCGGTTACGTCTGTAGGCATCAACACTATCATATATGTTTTGATCGGGTACTCCATTTTGCTGATATAATATGTATTCATTATAATATGGCTGACCAGGAGTTGGAGCCACCCCTCTTTGCCTGTATCTGGAAAGTGTTACAAACTGGTTATAATAATTCTGGTTAAATATTACTGCCGAAAATAACAAACCAATACCACCATAAATAATAGGCACCTTCCACCACTGGTGATTATATATCTGGCCCCATCCCGGTATCATCAAAGAGTGCATTACGGCTTTATGCGGGCTATGTAAACTATCCGGATGATAGGCTTTTTCCTTCCTGATAGGCGGCGCAAAAGAACCTGGTGCCGTATTGGAGGCCTTTTTTACCGTATCTGCCTTGCGTGCCGCAGAAGTATCTATCCCCTGCGCACGAGCCACAAAGGTAAATACCATAACAAAGCCAGTGATCAACAAAAATTTATACATTTTATAAATACAATATTTAATATTTTGTGATAATGTTAAAACCCCAAATTACCTCATAACAAAGGTAATTCTCAAACCCGGATTAAACCCGTTTACATTGCTTGCAGCATACGCCGGTGCTTTTCCTGCATTACTAACTGGGTTAATACTTAAATTATTATCAACACTAAAACTATTGATGAATTTAGCATCAATATAAGCATCAAGTGTGTTTATTGTCCAGAATGCTAAAACCCCTAATATACTTAAATCACGGTAACGTTGAAAGTAGTTAGCCTGACCTGTTATTCGATCGGGCGGCAGATCCTTAAAATACTTGTAGTCGGTTTTGTATTTCTTGTATAAAGCATAATGCGGGCTTTTGGGCGATGACGGATCAACATCGCGTTGTAATATAGCCAATGCCGAATACCTGTTGTATTGTTTTTGATTAGCGATAGCTGCCGACCCCATAAGTCCTAAGCCGCCGTAAATTATGGGCAGTTTCCACCATCGGTGGTTATATAATTGACCCAGACCCGGTAAAAATAAAGACCGCATAACAGCTGTATGCGGCCTATGTGTACTATCCGGATGATAACGTTTTTCTTTTATAGGTGGTGCAAACGAACCCGAAGGATATCGCTTACTTAAACTATCGGCACCGGTTTGCGCAAATGCCGCAATAGTTAAAGTGCTTAACCATAAAAACGTTACTATGTATCTGTGCATTTTACCAATCCAGCATCTCCAGGATACGGCCCAGGTCATCTTCTGATAAAAATGGTATTTCGATAACGCCATTACCCTTGCTGCCTACTTTTAGTTTTACCCGTGTGCTAAACTTTGAAGCCAGATCGTCCTGTATTTTTTGCAGTTGATAACTCACCGGTTCAGGCTGTTTGCCTTCTTTTTTTACCGGCGATTTCTGCATCTCGCGAACCAGTTCTTCCACCTTACGAACGGATAAACCTTGCTGAATGATATGTTGATGTAAATATAATTGTTTGGCAGGGTCTTCAATGGTAATCAAAGCCTTGGCATGCCCCATGCTCAGTTCGCCATCTCGTATAGATGCCTGTATGCTTGGCGGCAATTTGAGTAAACGCAGGTAATTGGTAACTGTCGATCGGTTTTTACTTACCCTGCCGCCCAGTTCTTCCTGTTTCAGGTTACATTCCTCAATCATACGCTGAAAGCTCAAGGCAACCTCAATAGCATTCAGGTTTTCGCGCTGAATGTTCTCGATCAGGGCCATTTCCAGCATTTGCTGATCATTGGCAGTGCGTACGTAAGCCGGTATTTGCGTTAAGCCTGCTATTTTAGAGGCACGAAAACGGCGCTCGCCCGAAATCAGTTGGTACTTATGCGCGTTAACACGCCTTACCGTGATGGGTTGTATAAGCCCCTGTAATTTGATGGAATCGGCAAGCTCGGCCAGGGCCTGCTCATCAAAATCTGTACGTGGCTGAAATGGGTTTACCTCAATTTCTGCCAGTTGTATCTCATTTACCGACCCCAGGCTGTTAACTTCAACGGCCGATGTTGTAGCCTCTTTATCTTTATCGTGGTCTTTGGTTTTGTTGTAAGGTTGTACGTTTACAGAGTCATTCAACAGCGCACTTAATCCTTTGCCCAGGGCATTTCTTCTTTCACTACTCATTTATTTACACTGTTACTGCGGCTGTTGCTGCCGTATCCTTGGTGAGGCCGTTCTTCTCAATAATTTCACGGGCCAGGTTTAAATAATTTATCGCGCCCTTACAAGTTGCATCGTGCATAATTACAGATACGCCAAAGCTTGGCGCCTCGCTAAGCCGGGTATTACGCTGAATGATGGTATCAAAAACCATGTCTTCAAAATGCGTCTTTACCTCGTCAACCACCTGGTTTGACAGGCGCAGGCGCACATCGTACATGGTAAGCAATATACCTTCAATCTCCAGCTGCGGGTTTAAGCGCGACTGAACAATTTTGATGGTATTTAAAAGCTTGCCCAAACCTTCTAACGCGAAGTATTCGCACTGCACCGGTATAATTACCGAGTCGGCCGCGGTTAAAGCGTTTATGGTGATCAAACCTAATGAAGGTGAGCAGTCAATAATAATAAAATCATATTCATCACGCACAGCATCAAACACCTGTTTCATCTTATACTCGCGTCCGCTTAAATTGATCATCTCAATTTCGGCACCCACAAGATCTATGTGTGCAGGTAGCAGATCAAGGTTAGGTGTTTCTGTTTTTTGAATAGCCTCATGAGGATCAACCTGGTTGATGATACACTCGTAAATACTATTCTTGATATTACGGGGATCAAAACCAATACCCGATGTTGAATTAGCTTGTGGATCAGCATCAACCAACAAAGTTTTAAAATCTAATACGGCCAGGCTGGCGGCCAGATTTATAGATGATGTAGTTTTCCCTACTCCACCTTTCTGGTTGGCTAAAGCAATTATTTTACTCATTCTATATTTTAAAATTTATATTACAATGATTTATAACAACGTAAAATAGAATCAGAAATTTCTACTTTCGTAAAGTTTTTAATCTGGTGATAAAGATACGGATTTAAAACAATTCCGAAATCCACAGGTTTCGTCAATTTACAAACAATTTAGTTACTGAATTAGTGGTTTATTGAATTATAGATTGGCATATTAGCTTAATCTCGCAATTCAATAAATAATAACCAGTTAATAAATCAGTAATTCAATAATCCAGTAATTAAAATAAATGATCACTATCATATCGTCAACAAACCGGCCCGAAAGTCATACACTTAAACTTGCCCGCTATTATCAGCAAAAGCTTGCCGATAAGGGAGCTGAAGCTGGTATCTTATCACTTACCGACCTCCCTTGCAATCTGCTGCAAAGCGATATGT
>NZ_JBCECK010000128.1:0-14291 GCF_039207105.1 Mucilaginibacter sp. | reverse complement strand
GGGCCTTTACTAACCAATTATAAACCTAAATTATGAGAAGAGCTGTAGGAGAAGGAGTCGAACCTTCACGGAGTGGTTATTTTTATTGCTAAAAGTTTCCCAATTTCTCCGCCACCGCGACAAGGAGGTGTGTCTGCCAAAAATTTCACCATCCTACAGTATTGTATCCTGAGCCTTCAGGATGCTGTTGGGGAAGGATTCGAACCTCCACAGAGTGGTTAGCCCTTGCGGGTTTCCCATGATCTCCGCCACCGGGACAAGGAGGTGTGTCTGCCAAAAATTTCACCACCCAACATTGTTTTTAATTTAAAGAACGATAGGCATTTGTCAATTGCTTGATACAAATTTAATAGACCTATCAATTCCTTGCAAATATTTCAACAAAAATATTTTATTTTTATTCAAATTTTAATTAAACTTGTATTTCAATATAGATATTCAAATTTATGTCCCACAGAAAAGCTCAAAATTTAGAAATTGATAATCTTGATATCCAGATTTTATCAATATTGATGAAGAATGCTACCACTCCGTACACCGAGATAGCTAAGGAGTTGATAGTTTCTGGCGGAACCATACACGTGAGAATGAAAAAGTTGGAAGAGATGGGTGTAATAAAAGGAGCCAGCCTGGAAGTAGATCCTCAGAAGTTAGGATATGACATTACAGCATTCCTGGGTATATACCTTGAAAAGGGTTCTCAGTACAACGAAGCGGTTAAACAATTGAAAACTATTAAAGAAATTGTTGAACTACATTACACAACCGGCGAGTGGAGTATTTTTGCCAAAATTGTTTGTCATGATACTACTCACCTGCGCGAAGTATTAAACGAACAGATACAAGGCGTTAAAGGTATACAACGCACTGAAACTTTCATTTCACTGGAAGAAAGCATCAGAAGACAGATTACTTTAGAATAAACCTTTACCAGAAATAAGAATAAGGGGCTGTCACCCTTTTTAATATTGAATGACAGCCGTTCCCCTACTTAAACTTATTCTTTAAAGCAGCCAATTTTATAGCTATATCCGTTTCCTGTTGTTGTTCGGGCCTTTTGCCGTACGCGGGTTTATTGCCGGCAGGCCGTCTGTCGTCGCTTCTTTTTTGTTGCGGGGCAGCTTTTTCATTGTCTTTCATTGTTAAGGCAATGCGCTTGCGGTTTACGTCAACTTCGGTAACGGTAACTTCTACCTTTTGATGTACTTTGAGTACCTCATTGGGGTCTTTAATGTATCGGTTGGTGATCTGACTCAGGTGTACCAACCCATCCTGGTGTACGCCAATATCAACAAATGCACCAAAGTTGGTGATATTGGTTACTATGCCCGGCAACTTCATACCTACCTTTAAATCGCCAATGGCATTTACCCCTTCGGTAAAGCTAAAGGCTTCAAACTGCTCACGCGGGTCGCGGCCTGGCTTGGCCAATTCGGCCATAATATCGTTCAGCGTTGGTAAACCCACGGTTTCTGATGTATATTTTTGCAGCGGAATGCTTTTGCGCAGCGGCGCATTGCTCATCAGATCCTTCACCGTACAGTTCATATCCTTGGCTATTTGCTCCAGCAAGCCATAACGTTCCGGGTGTACCGCGCTTGAATCAAGCGGGTTTTCGGCTTGGTGGATACGCAAAAATCCTGCCGCCTGCTCAAAGGCTTTTTCACCCAGGCGGGGTACTTTTTTCAGTTGGTCGCGGCGCTTAAAGGCACCGTTCTGATCACGGTACTCCACAATATTTTGCGCCAACTGCGGCCCTAAGCCCGACACATAGGCCAATATTTGTTTAGATGCCGTGTTTAACTCAACCCCTACCGCGTTTACGCAACTCATTACAGTATCATCCAAAGAAGTTTGCAGTTTGTTTTGATCCACATCGTGCTGGTACTGCCCTACTCCAATTGATTTCGGGTCGATCTTTACCAGTTCGGCTAACGGATCCATCAGCCTTCTGCCTATAGATACTGCACCTCTTACGGTAATATCCTTATCCGGAAATTCTTCCCGGGCTACTTCAGATGCCGAGTAGATAGAAGCACCGCTTTCGTTCACCATTACAATTACTACACCCGGTAAATTCAGGTTGCGCACAAATACCTCCGTTTCGCGGCCCGCTGTACCATTGCCTATGGCAATGGCTTCAATCTTATATCTTTCAAATAAATGCTGAACAGTTTTTTCAGCTTCCCTTGCCTGGCCCGCACCGGTATGCGGATAAATGGCAGTGTTTTCCAGCAACTTTCCCTGCTCATCTAAACAAACCAGCTTGCAACCTGTACGGAAACCCGGATCAATGGCCATAACACGTTTTTGGCCCAGTGGTGCACTTAGTAAAAGCTGGCGCGCGTTCTCCGCAAATACACGGATAGCTTCTTCGTCGGCTTTCTTTTTAGTAAACAGGCGCACCTCGGTTTCCATTGATGGTTTGAGCAAGCGTTTATAGCCATCAGCAATAGCCTGCTTCACCTGATCGGCGGCTGAATTATTCCCTTTTACAAAAGTATCTTCCAATATAACAATAGCCTCTTCTTCTTCGGGCTTAATATCCAACCATAAAATTTCCTCCTTTTCGCCGCGGCGCATAGCCAGTATACGGTGAGATGGTGCCGATTTTACAGGCTCCTGCCAGTCGAAATAATCCTTATACTTAATACCGGCCTCTTCCTTGCCATCAACCACTTTTGATTGAAAAGTACCTTTTTCAATAAACAGCTCCCGGATACGGGTACGTACCTCGGCATTTTCGCTGATGGTTTCGGCAATGATATCCCTTGCACCGGCCAGTGCTTCTTCTACACTATTAACGCCTTTTTCGGCATCAATATAAATCGCGGCCTCAGTTGCTGGATCAATTTTGTTTTGCTCCAGCAGCAAGTCAGCCAGTGGCTGCAGGCCTTTTTCGCGGGCGGTGGTAGCACGGGTTTTGCGTTTTGGGCGATAAGGCAGATAAATATCTTCCAGTACCACCATCGTTTCGGCCTCGTTGATCTGTTTTTCCAGTTCGGGCGTAAGTTTGCCCATATCGGTAAGCGATTTTAGGATGGCTTCCCGGCGTTTATCCAGATCGCGCAGCTGTTGTATACGGTCGCGGATCTCGGTTACCTGTACTTCATCAAGCGTACCGGTAACCTCCTTACGGTAACGAGAAATGAACGGAACGGTTGCACCTTCGTCAAGCAATTCCACAGTGGCACTCACCTGTTTTTCGGCAATGGTAAGCTCCTGGGCTATTTTTTTATAATGAGATATCATATTTCACAAATTCGGAATGCGAAGTTGGGTACTCTCGGGCTAAAAAGCAAAAATGGTTTGTAAAAAGAATGGACACGCGCGTCGTCATGCCGAATTTATTTCGGCATCCCATATGCAGGCTTAAACCAAGCTTGAGAGATCCTGAAACAAGTTCATGATGACGTTGAGCGTTGAAAGGGGCGATGTACCGTCATGCCGAATTTATTTCGGCATCCCATATGCAGGCTTAAACCAAGCTTGAGGGATCCTGAAACAAGTTCAGGATGACGTTGAGGGTTTTGGGTTGAATATTAAAAATTAGACTTCACCACGCGCTCAATAGCCTTGCCCCAAAATTCTCCAAGTGAAACAGCCCCAGTCTTATTAGGATGCAGATAAAATGTACCCTGTTTGCCATTCTCAGCAATGAGTTCAGTCTGATGATTTTTTTCAAAATAGTCGAATGCTTTTTTATCACCAACAAAAACATGTTTAGGATTGGCGGCGGCATAAGCACCAGCCAGACTATCCAATTTGGGTACATAGCTTTGCAGCCTTGATAAACCCTCCTGTAAATACATGGAGCCGTTATAAGTATTCGGGCTGTACCAAATGGGGTGCTCAAAAATAATAATAGCCTTCGGAAAATCGGCCAGTAGTTTATCGGTAATGGTCTTTACGTTTTGAATATAATTATCAGGCGATACCGGTGCGCCGTGCGGGCCATGAATAGCGCTATCGTTAGTACCCAGCTTCACTGAAAATACCAGCAGGGCATTTTTATCAGCAAAGGCATTGGCAGCATCTTCAACTTTGGCAAAGGTTTTACCACCCGGCAAAAAATCAAGAGTGGTGTAGCCGCTATGGCCCTGGTTGCTAAACTCAATCGTACCTAAGTCCTTTTGCTTGCGCATCCAGGCAATAGCTGTTGCTGGCGGCGCCTCGGTAGCTGGGTCACTTAACTGAACGCCCTGCGTTATGCTGTCGCCTATAAACACCACGTTTACATTGGGTTTCTTAACTCCGATAATGGCTGCTGAAACATTACACAGCAACAACACAACGATGAATAGATATTTCATAACTTATTTAATAAATTCGCTTAGCATATTTCTTGTCATTCAGGCGATTGCGAGGAAATTTATACATACTTCTGAGGATTTGTATGCCCCATAAAGTTTCTTTTTTCGTACAACTACGCACACCGCTTCCGGCTCTACCGAATAACGGCTTATAAAAAGCAATTATCTTACCACTTTATACCCATATTCCAAAACATGAATGCCCATTTATCAACCTGACCGCTAATTACTTGCGCGGTTGATTGCCCTGCCCCATGCCCTGCCTTGGTTTCAATACGTATTAATGTGGGAGCCGGGCCTTGCTGGTACTCCTGCAGGCGTGCACCAAATTTAAAAGAATGGGCAGGCACCACACGGTCGTCATGATCGGCAGTGGTAACCATTGTGGCCGGATATTGTTGCGGTTTTAAAGCATGATACGGTGAGTAGTTGTAAAGGTACTTAAACATGTCCTCAGAATCTTCGGCCGTACCATAATCATAGCTCCAGCCCGCGCCAGCGGTAAATTTGTTGTAGCGCAGCATATCCATTACCCCTACGGCCGGGAAAGCTACCTTAAACAGATCGGGACGCTGGGTGAGCATAGCCCCGATAAGCAGACCACCGTTTGAACCACCCGAAATAGCCAACTTTTCTTTTGAGGTATACTTATTTTTGATCAGGTATTCGGCAGCGGCAATAAAATCATCAAACACATTTTGCTTTTTCATTTTAATGCCTTTGCGGTGCCAGGTCTCCCCGTATTCGCCACCGCCGCGTAAGTTAGGCACGGCATAAATGCCGCCATGCTCAAGCAAAATAATGTTTGATGTACTGAAAGCTGGTGTTAAACTTACGCCGAAACCGCCGTAAGCATATAGCAGCGTTGGGTTGTCGCTGTTAAGCACGGTACCTTTTTTGTAGGTAATGATCATGGGCACCCGGGTTTTATCTTTCGAGGTATAAAACACCTGTTTCGATTCGTACTGCTCCGGATCAAACTTTACACCCGATTTTTTATACACGGTTGATTGTCCGCTGGCAATATCCAACTTAAAAATAGTTGGCGGATACACGTAATTGGTAAAGGTATAATAGGTTTCCTTTTCTTCTTTTTTGGTACCAAACCCAGAGGCCGTACCTACCGATGGCAGGGGGATGGTGCGCTCCAGTTTGCCGTTCATATCGTACTGCTGTACAAATGAAGTGGCATCCTTCAGGTATTCGGCAAAAATTTTACCGCCACCAGTGCTTGCTGTCAGTACATCTTTAGTCTCCGGTATCAGATTTTTCCAGTGTGTTACGGTTGGGGTAGCGGCATCTACCGTAACAATTTTAAAGTTGGGTGAATAAATGTTGGTGAGTATATACAGCTTACTGCCCACATTATCCAGCACAATATGTTCGTTATCAAAATTATCAACCGCATTAACAATAATGCTGTTGGGTTTGCTGAGATCCTGTATGTACAATTCGTTCCCCGTTGTCGAAGTCGCTGCCGAGATCACCAGGAAGCGTTCATCTTCGGTAAGGTGCGCGCCAATATAGCGGCGCGGTGTTTTATCGCCACCAAAAATAAGTTTATCGGTACTTTGCGGCGTACCCAACTGGTGATAATACAGTTTATGATATTGGGTCATTCCGGATAGCTGACTGCCTGCCTGCGGCTTATCATAACTGCTGTAATAAAAACCGTCGGTACCTTTCCAGGCTATACCGCTAAATTTAATATCGGTCAGGGTATCGCCAACTACGCTTTTATCCTCCGTTTTTATAACGATCACCTTACGCCAGTCGGAGCCGCCTTCTGATATCTGGTAGGCCGCCAGTTCGCCGTTATGGGTAAAATCGATACCCTGCAAAGAGGTGGTACCATCGGCAGAGAATTTATTGGGATCTAAAAATACTTCGGGCGTCCCGTTATCGCCTAACTGCCGGTACAAAACCGACTGGCTTTGCAGGCCATCGTTCTTATAAAAATAAGTGTATTTACCTTCCTTAAACGGCGCGCTGTATTTTTCGTAATTCCATAACGTTTCTAACTGCTTGCGCATTTCGTCGCGGTACGGGATCTGGCCGAGGTAGTTTTGGGTTACTTTGTTTTCTTCCTTTACCCATGCTTTGGTGTCATCTGCCTGATCATCTTCAAGCCAGCGATATGGGTCGGGCACCTGGGTGCCAAAATAAGTATCAACAACGTCTGTTTTTTTAGCTTGAGGATATGGGAGTGTTTTTATGCTCATCTGTTGTGCCTGGGTATAACTATAACTTAAAACTGCGAATGCAAATAAACAAGTAGTTTTTTTCATATTGGTTTTTAGCTTACAGGGGAACTAAAGATAGGATTTGACTATGAGGCCATCAATACCTTATCTATAATAAAGGTTAAAAGTTGTTAATTTTGCCTGTTCCTGCTGTTTAATTGAGCCGGGCATCCTATATTAGCCCCCGATTATGAAAAACAAGCATTAGCTAAAGTTCGGAACAACTAATTCCGGATATTTGGCCGATGGTACCGGTGTAATTATTTATTTACAATAGATTTTATATCAGACCGCATATTATTGATAATAATGCTTTTTTTTACACGTTTGCTAACCGAATAACAGGTGTAAGCGGCAAACTTATATTTATTAGTAGTATAATTTACAACATGAAACAAACCTTTACATTACTTACAGCATCTTTATTTATGCTGATTGCGCTTAACTCCAAAGCTCAGGATGCAGCAGATACTGATGGCGATGCACCTGCAAAGCTTAAAAGCTATATAGGTATATTTGGTGGGCAATCAAGAGCTTTAAGTGATTTTAAAAGTACCGACTACAGTAACCCAAAAGCCGGCTTTGCAAAAAATGGTTTTATAATGGGCATTGATGGTGCCGTATATTTTTACAAGCACTTTGCTATTGGTTACACCGTATCAAAACAAGATCAGGGCAATTTAACTATTGACGATGATCAAATCATTTCACAGGGTTATACTGATGATTTTAAGGCCGATGGTTCAACCGTTACTGCTGATAAACGCTACAGAAGCTACAACGTTTTGTTAGGCCCCCAATACACTTTTGTATACCACCGTTTAAGGTTTGATCTGCGTGCATCTGCCGGTGTTATTAAAAGCACCGCTACCCCAAGTATAGCTGTTTCTATTCAGGGTGTTAAAGCACAAACAGATGTATTTACCCAGGAAAGTTCAAAAGGAACCGCATTGGCCTATGGAGGCAGCGCGGCCATACGTTTTGATATGGGCAGTGGCTGGGACCTGATGCTTAAAGGAAACTACATTAACTCCAAAGGACCAAACATTGCTACCACCGGCCGTACCAGCAACCTGGGCCGTATTGTAACCAAACAACCTATAACCGAAGGCCAGATAGTATTTGGCCTGGTAAAAGAATTTTAATTATAATACACGGCGGCTTTATTTGCCCGTATGAAAGAGCCAGGCGGTGTTACCAGCCTGGCTCTTTTGTTTTAGTGCACTTCTAATTGTTCAGGCTTATCGGCAACCACTTCTGGCTGATCTTTAAACATCACGAAAAGTCCGGTTACGCAAACCTGCTTACCCTTGATATGATCCAGATCAAGCTTTGTTTTATTACCCTTTACCGCAATAGTATATTTTTGCCGCGGATAGGCCGCCCCCATATTAAGCAAAGTAAGGGTATCGCTCACTGTTTTCATGGAGTAAACGGTATCACATAATGTACCTGTTTTACCCAGGTTAGTTTTAAAATCGGCAGCACTAAACTTTTGCTGGGCATTTGCGGCACCTGCAAAGCCAAATAGCATCAAAGCTGGAAGTAATATTTTCATCATGAATTATGTGTTAAAGTGAGGCAATTATTGCCGGTAAGTTGTTGATTAAAAGAACAGTTTGTGTCAAATAAATTCAAATATACCGGGTTAGTGTTTATTAATTGTTAAATACGTATACTTAACACCTGTGCGCTATAAGCGTTTTTTCCTTTCATGGTTTAAATGTATTTTTGCCCATATGCCAGTCCGCAACAAACTTTACTTCGCATCTGATTTTCATTTGGGTACAGGCGGCTTTGCCGATAGCCGCAAACGCGAAGACAGGATAGTACGCTGGCTTGACAGCATTAAAACAGATGCAGCCGAATTGTTTTTAATGGGCGACGTTTTTGACTTCTGGTTTGAATACAAAACGGTAGTCCCCAAAGGCTACATCCGCTTTTTAGGCAAACTGGCCGAACTTACCGATGCTGGCGTAAAACTTTATCTATTTAAGGGCAACCACGATATGTGGATGTTTGATTACTTTGAAAAGGAACTCGGTGCAACCATCGTGAGCAATGATTTGAAGATAGAACGCGGCGGCAAAAAATTCTTTCTGCACCACGGCGACGGGCTCGGGCCGGGCGATAATTTTTATAAAGTATTAAAAAACTTTTTCCGCAGCGGCTTTTGCCAATGGCTTTTTGCACGGGTGCACCCTAACCTGGGTGTGGGGGTAGCCAATTACTGGTCGACCAATAGCCGCCTCAGCAACCAGAAAAAAGAAAACCCAAAACCAGGTGAACAAGAATGGCTCGTAACTTTTTGCCGGGAAGAATTGCAAACAAACTTTTACGATTTTCTTGTTTTTGGCCATCGCCATTTACCGTTGGATATACAGCTAAACCCCAACAGCCGCTATATTAACCTGGGCGAATGGGTAAACTATAATACCTATGCCGAATTTGACGGCACAACGCTATCCTTAAAGACTTTTGAATCAGAAAATAGCGTAAAAACTACCCCTTAAGCGTTCAGCATCAGCCCTTAATTACTTACAATAGGGTGAACTAACTATGGCCAAAAATGTGTACTTTTGTGCGCTTTTTGCAGCAAAGGTACAAACCGACCGAAACGTAGACGTTTTCTTAACCGGCTAATCATTATAATTAAAACTGCAAATAGCTATTGAATATAGTATATGTTAGAGAAATTAGAACTGATATTTCAACGCTGGAAAACTGTAGAAGCGGAATTGAGCAATCCTGAGGTAATGCAGGATATGAAACGTTTTGCCCAGTTAAATAAGGAGTATAAAGATCTTGCCAAGATTGTTGACGAGTATAATATATACCGTAACGTCATGAGCAATATTGACAGCAATAAAGAGATCCTGGCTACCGAAAAAGACGAGGAATTTCGTGAAATGGCCAAAACTGAGCTGGATGAACTGTTGGTAAAACAGGATGAAATGGAAGAAGCCATTCGTTTGATGCTGATCCCTAAAGATCCGGAAGATAGCAAAAATGCCATAGTAGAGATCCGTGGCGGTACCGGTGGTGATGAAGCGGCTTTATTTGCCGGCGATCTATACCGCATGTACATGCGCTACTGTGAAAGACGCGGCTGGAGAACCGAACTGGTTGATTATACCGAGGGTACAAGTGGCGGCTACAAAGAGATCGTATTTAACGTAAATGCCGAAGACGCTTACGGAACTTTAAAATATGAATCGGGTGTACACCGTGTACAACGTGTACCTGATACCGAAACTCAGGGCCGTGTGCATACTTCTGCGGCTTCTGTAGTAGTATTACCCGAGGTTGATGAGTTTGATATCGACCTGCAGGTTAGCGACATTCGTAAAGACCTTTTCTGTGCCTCAGGGCCAGGTGGTCAGTCGGTAAATACTACCTACTCTGCTGTTAGGTTAACCCACATCCCTACAGGTATTGTTGCCCAATGCCAGGATCAAAAATCGCAATTAAAAAACTACGACAAGGCTTTACAGGTATTACGTTCAAGGGTTTATGAAATGGAGTTACAAAAACACCTGGAAGAAACCTCTAAAAAACGTAAAACAATGGTATCAACCGGCGATAGGTCGGCCAAGGTACGCACCTACAACTACCCGCAGGGCCGTTTAACAGAGCATCGCATCGGGCTTACTATTTATAACCTTCCGGGCGTATTAAATGGCGATTTACAGGAAATACTGGAATCATTACAGTTTGCAGAAAACGCCGAGAAGCTAAAAGAAGGAACTGTAGTTTAAAAATATTAAATCTTGCAAAAAATGCCGGACTTGTTTCGGCATTTTTCATTTAAGCGCATTACAAGCCTCCTTTAGCCTATAATCAACTGTAATCCAATTGTTAAAAAATGCTAAATCCGGGGCATTACAGTAATGGCAATTCCTTTTTCATCTTAATTTCATATAAGCCCGCTACTTTAGTTTTTGTAGAGTAACGCTGTAGCATTTTTACAAATGCTTTCGTAATGCGTATAGTACATTATATAACTGTTACTTTTTTTGACAATAATTAAATTCTACTTATGCTGGCTATAAAAACTTTAACCAATAATTTAACCACTTTCAGGCGTAGTGTACGCTTAATGGGTGATAAATTTGAAATTAGTGTAGTAGGGAACAATCCCTTACTGGCCGATGAACAGATTGATATTGCCATTAATGAAATTAACCGGGTTGACAGGTTGTTATCTACCTTTAGCGAAGACAGTAACATTAACCGAATCAACCGTAATGCAGGCATTGAACCTGTAAAAGTTAGTGGTGAGGTTTTCAGGCTCATCGACAGAGCCCTGCAAATATCGGAACTTACTCATGGCGCTTTTGATATCACTTATTTTGCCGGTACAGGTTACACAGGTGATGATGCCGCACTGGCTACCAATGCCGATGTTAAGATAGCACCATCGCCGGTAATGGTTACCAATTACAAAAGTGTGATAATTGATTCCGCCAAACAAACCATATTCTTAAAAGAAAAAGGAATGCGCATTGGCTTTGGTGCCAATAGCCGTGGTTACGCTGCCGATAGAGCAAAATATGTTTTACAAATGAACGGCGTGAGCAGTGGTGTTATTAATGCAGGTGGCGATCTGCTTACCTGGGGCACACAACCTAATCTGAAATCCTGGACGGTTGCCGCTGCCGATCCTGAAAAAGCAGATGAGCCATTTGCTCATTTAAACATCAGCGATATGGCTTTTGCTACCTCGGTAAATGCCGAAAAATATACCAGCATCAGCAATAATGAGTTTGTAAACGTAGTAACGGCTAAAAAAGGATTTCCGGTAAGTGAAATTACCAGCGTAAGTATTATCAGCCCAACCGCCGAACTATCTGATGCAATGGCCTCGCCAATAATCAATATAGGTGTTAACGCGGGTTTATACTTAATAAATCAACTGAACCAAATAGCTTGTATCATTATTGACGATCAGAACCGTATTTACACGTCAAAGGACGTTAATATCTGATCTGCTGCTATTGTACTACTATAATTTTATACCTGCAAATCACTAATCATTTACTTTGATGTTTTATGCTCTAAATATCAAGGTAAATGATACTTTTATAAGCAGTACCCCAACCCTGGGTTTAACTGTTGAAATTGACCGATATTTGAAAATAATTTTAAGTTTTTCTTCCTCTCAATGATAAAGTGGTTTGCGTATATTGTTCTGTTATTAATATTTGCACCAACCTTATTATTAGCCGGCATTAAAAATGGTGGCACTGCGTCTGTTTACAACACAACCAGCACCAGCTATTCGCATACCTATAAGGTGGTGTTAAAAGATACCGTATTAGCAAAAAAACAGGACGAAAAGAACAAAATTAAAGAGGTAGCAAAGCCCAAAAAGCAAACAAAGCCCGAAAAGGTTGACGATTCAGGAGCGCCGGTAACAACCAAGCCAAAAACCAAAAGACAGCGCCGGCCCGAAGGTTTGGAACGCCCGCCGGAGATACCCAGACGAAATAGCAATTAAACAGGTTGATAAACAATTTACCAATTATTGATGAAGTACATTTGCTTACTTTTTTTTATTACCGTTAGTAATACCCTGTATGCCGCAGGCATTGACCGGAGCTTTTTTGCTGATACCGGCAAGAAAATGACGGCCGATACAGACAGTGTGATCAGGAAAAGATCGGTTTCTGTAGGGGTAAGTTATGGCAGCGACGCACTCTTTTTTGGTCGTACAGGGCCAATTAAGTATCCCTTTTTCACCGGCGATGCCATTTACAATTTTAAATCGGGCGTATTTGTCTATGGCTCGGTATTAAAAGTTTTAGGTTATGCCCCGGTTGATGAGGTTGATTTGGGTGGCGGATATTTTTATAAACTTTCCAAATCATTTTCGGGCGCGGCCAGCTATACCCGGTTCATTTTCAACAAAAACGCCAATGTTATTAAGTCGGCATCATCAAATGATATCAACTGGAAAAACTCATACGATTGGGGCCTGCTTAAAACCAGTGTAATAGTTGACTACCTGTTCGGCAAATCAAACGATTTTTTTACCACCATCAGCAATTCAAAATACTTTGAAAGCAGCTGGAGTATATTTGATGATAAGGATTACCTTTCCTTTACACCATCATTTAATATGATTCTGGGTACGCAGAACTTTGTACAGCGTTATGAAACAGATCACCATTATCAATATGTATTGCCACCCAGCGTTATAGAACATCTTAACCTGGAGGCCGCCCGCAGAAACAGGCGATTTAACATACTGAATTACAGCTTTAAGATCCCCGTAGCTTACAACAGGCCACACTACACGCTGGAAGCTTCATGGCGTTATTCGATACCTGTTAACGTGGAGGGCACGCTTGAAAACAGGCGCGAATCGTTTTTTAACTTTACATTTTACTACCTTTTTTATTAACAGCGTATGAACGTGTTGATCATTGAAGACGAAAAAGCACTTGCACAGGAACTGGAGATATTCCTTACCAATTATAATTACATATGCGATGTGTGCTTTGACGGTGTATCGGCCTCAGAAAAAATAGCTGTTAATTTATACGATTTTATTTTGATTGATCTGGGGTTGCCCGATTATGACGGCCTGGACCTGCTTAAAGAAGTAAAAAAAATGGATTCGGAAGCGGCCTGTATTATATTAACGGCCCGTACCGAGATCACCGACAGGATTAAAGGTCTTGATCTGGGAGCCGACGATTACCTGCCTAAACCCTTTTCATTACTTGAGCTGCAAAGCCGTATGCAGGCCATCATACGCCGCAAATTTGGTGTAAAAAACAACATCATCGAATTAGGTGGTTTTGTGATCGATTTAACTAATCGTACTATATCCTACCAAAATGACGTTGTAAATACCATCACCAAAAAAGAATTTGACCTGATAGCGTATTTAATTTTGCATAAGAACAGAACTTTAACGCGCATGCAATTGAGCGAACATATTTGGGGCAGTGTTGTAAACGATGATTATGACTCCAACTATATTGACGCGCACATTAAAAATATACGAAAAAAATTAAATGCCTTTGCCCCGCCCGACTGGCTCGAAACCGTAAGAGGCCTTGGATATAAAATAAAGATCAACGCTTAAGTATTGAGACTAAGAACAAAACTTACGCTTTTTAACGCCATATCAAAACTGGTTATCGTGGTACTATTTGTACTGCTGGTACCCGTATTGATCAATAATATCAGCAGCAATTATGTTGATAGCAAACTCATCAAGCAAAAAAACAAGCTGCTGCAGATAGTTAAAAACCGGGGCATTGAAACTTATATCGAAAACGGCGAAGGCTATGGCAGTTACCTGCCGTTAAAAGAAGAATTCATCAGTCTGGATGAGGTTGCGCCCGGCTCCTTTTCAGATACCATTGAGCTCGGCAAGCGTATGTTTAGTGAGGGTGATACACTGGAATACCGTATATTAAGTCACACATTTAAGGTTAAAAATAAAACCTACCTCCTGGAGATAGGCAAAAGTGTAGATACGCTCGACGAAACCAGCGTTCCGCTGCAAAATATCGCCTTTCAGGTGTTGCTCGGTATGATACTGCTAACCATTCTGGCCGATCAGTTTTACTCCAATTATGTATTGAAACCGCTTAGGCTGATCATCAAAACAAAACTTGTTGGGCAAAAGTTTCCAAACTTCAGTTCCTATCGTAAGGTGCGTACAACCACAACCGATTTTGAATATCTGGATATCAGCATACACAAAATGGTAGAAACC
>NZ_JBCECK010000127.1:0-14318 GCF_039207105.1 Mucilaginibacter sp. | reverse complement strand
AAATGTATAGAAACAAGAAGCGCCCCTGATGGGCAGGGGCGCGTTCTAACCAATTATAAACCTAAATTATGAGAAGAGTTGCAAGGGAGGAGTCGAACCATCTGTTGCTGCCGTTCAGCACCTTACAAATACTACGCTACAAATATACGCAACTTGTTCTGTTTTGCAATAGTTTTAATAAAAATCTTTATATGTTAACAGTATGTTAAGTATGTAAGCTTAAAAATATGATATTAGTAATACAATTAAATGCATGTTTTAACACTAATGCCTGTATATCAATTAGGTTTATCATGTTAAGAAATTAAAAACGTGAAGCTTTTAAGATTAACAACTCGTAAATTTTATAAATAAAAGAACCACTTTTCAGTAATTAGCCCTGCAAAAAAGCCGTTCCTAACAAAACAGAAACGGCTTTACTGCATAAAAAGTATCTGGGTTATTGTTTTGCTTCGGCTGCGGCCGCAGCTTTTTTCTTTTCATGTTTTTCTTTTTTGGCTTGTTTCAGTTCAGTGTAGGCTTTTTTCTGATCAGCGGTTAAAATGATATTTAATTTTTTATCTGTTTGAGCTTCAATTGCCTTATGCGTGGCCTTACCGGCTTTTTTATTGGCCTGGTGCGCTTTTAGACTATCCATACGGGTAGCTTCAGCAGTAAAAAGAGCATTAACCTGTTTGGTTTGGGCTGCGGTAAGCTTTAATTTTTTTTGAAGGTTCTGGGTTTTATGAGCAGCTTTTTGTGCCGGTGTTTTATCAGTTTTTTGTTGTGCATTGGTTATAGCAGCTACACCGGTTACCAATGCTATTATTAAAATTAACTTTTTCATTATTGTTTTGTTTATGATTACGTTAGGTATTGACAATTATAAACTCATTTGGTTTATTGAATAGAATTAATAATAGCTTAATGGATATTATTTAGGTTCATTTTAAACCAATATGCATCTTTGAAGTCATAGTACTGTAATAAATTATAAAGCCTATGCCATCTACCTTTGTTAAAGCTAATATAAAGTATTTTTTTAGTGCAGTAATACTTGTTTGCGGCATTATAGCACTGTCTTCTTTTTTTGAAGATAGTCCTAATATCAGATTGGCTAAGTTTCCTTACAGGCAGCAGGGTTTAACGGAAAAACAGGCCGCGGCGCATTTGCTAAGCCGTTTTACTTATGGTGCCACACCTGGCGAAGTTGATGCTGTAGCAAAAGAAGGTTTAGAGAATTGGTTTAACCAACAATTGGATGCTCAGTTACCTGATGATTCCCTGAATCAGTTGTTATCAAGCTACGATGCGCTTAAGCTAAGCAATACACAAATAGTTACTCAATATCCTAAAAATGCCCAGGTATTACGCATGGCTATCGGAGCTGGTGTGGTCAATAAAGATTCTGTAAAAACTGATCGTAAAGCTTATCGCGATTTGTTGTTGGGTTATATGCAGCAAAATGGCCTGAAACCCGAGCAGGAGCTTTACCGCCAGTTCATCAGCCAAAAAATTCTGAGGGCCGCTTACAGCAATAACCAGTTGCAGGAGGTAATGACAAGTTTTTGGTTTAACCATTTTAATGTATCTATCACCAAAAATGACTGCTCTCAGTTTATCCCGGCGTATGAGCGCGATGTAATCAGGCCCAATGCCCTGGGTAAATTCAATGATATTTTATTAGCTACAGCCAAATCTCCTGCTATGCTATATTATCTGGACAATTTTACAAGTTCGGCTGTTAATACTGAGATGGGGGCTAACAAAGGTGTGTTACGCCGCAGGATGATAGAAAATATGGCTGATACCGCTCGAACAGCTATGCTTATGAATAAAGTACAAAAAGCAAGAAAAGCACAGGGTTTAAACGAAAATTATGCCCGCGAGGTAATGGAATTGCATACGTTGGGAGTTGATGGGGGCTATACCCAACAGGATGTAACCCAGGCTGCCAAAGTACTAACCGGGTGGACGATATATCCGATGGGCCAGTACGGTAAAGCTGCAAAAAATGTAGCTGATAAAATGGGTAATGATCGTTTGCAAAGCAAGGGTTTTATGCGTGACAGCGATTTTTTGTTTAACGCCAATCGACATGACAAGACTGAGAAGGTAGTATTGGGTAAACGTTTTGGGCCCGATGGCGGATATGAAGAAGGTGTGCAATTATTATCAATGCTTGCTCACAACCAGGCTACAGCAAAATTTATTACCCGCAAAATATCCGTACGTTTTGTGAGCGATAACCCACCGCAAAGCCTGCTGGATAAGATGGTGAAAACATTTATAACCAAAGACGGTGATATTAAACAAGTGCTATATACTATGGTAAGTTCACCAGAGTTCTGGAGTCCTTCGGCGGTGCGGGAAAAAACAAAATCACCGTTTGAATTGGCTATTGGGTCGGTACGTAGCCTTAACGCTCATATTGTGCAGCCATACCAATTGTTTAGTTGGATAAGTAAAATGGGTGAAAGGATATATTATTATCAGGCCCCAACTGGTTTTCCGGACAAGGGACAGTACTGGATCAATACTGGTGCATTACTTAACCGGATGAATTTTGGCTTGGCTCTGGCTACGGGCCGCATACCAGGTGTAAAGGTTGATCTGGCGGCGTTGAACAATCATCATGAACCCGAAAGCGCGCAGGCCGCATTGGTTGTTTATAGTAAACTAATTATGCCCGAGCGTAAATTGGATGAAACCATCAAACGACTTACCCCATTGCTTACCGACCCAAACCTGGTACAAAAGGTTGATGAAGCAAGTTCGGATAAGTTGTATGCCAAAGTAAATGAACCCGCATCAAAGAGTATGACAGCAGCCGATAAAGCTATGGCTGATGGTAAAATAGATTTTAATAAAAACAAGAAAAGTGATAATGTAACGGCAATGCAAAGTGCTAATGGCAATAACGCTATGCTGGGGCAGGTAGTCGGAGTAATTATTGGTTCGCCGGAATATCAAAGACGATAATTGGTAAAATATACATCATGGTATCAAGAAGAGGATTTTTAAAATCGGGCGGCTTAGCCTTATTAGGTGTTGGTTTAATGGGTGGTATTCCCGGCTTTTTAGCCGAAGCCGCCGCCGCCGAACAGATCATATCGCCATATAAAAAACGTAAAACGCTTATTTGTATATTTCAACGTGGCGCTATGGATGGCCTGATGGCAGTTACACCATTTACTGATGAGTATTTGAAAGCCGCAAGGCCGACACTATTCATGTCAGCCGCAAAAGCGGGTACTACTTCACCGTTGATTGACTTGGATGGTCGTTTTGGTCTGCATCCATCTATGCAAGCGTTTGAACCCATGTTTCGTGAAAAACGTCTGGGCATTGTACATGGTATCGGTTCGCCAAACAATACCCGTTCGCATTTTGATGCGCAGGATTACATGGAATCTGGCACACCGTTTAATAAAGGTACATCCAGCGGATGGCTTAATCGGGCCGTTGGTTTGTTAGGCCACGATGCGCTTACGCCATTTACCGCCGTGAGTATGACATCGGCCATGCCTCGCTCTTTTTATGGCGATAATCCTTCAGTATCTATCAGCAATTTGCAGGATTTCGCCATCCAGATGCGGGGTAATCCAATAGGTGCAAATATGGCCGCTAAAAGCTTTGAAGACTTGTATGATCAAACCTCATCAAGATTACTAAAAGATACAGGTAAGGAGAGCTTTGAAGCCATGAAAATGCTACAGAAAACCAATATTAAAAACTATACGCCTTCAAATAATGCGGTGTATCCTAATTCGGCATTGGGTAACTCATTAAAGCAAATTGCGCAACTGGTTAAAATGGACGTAGGCCTGGAGGTCGCCTTTGCCGAATCAAACGGTTGGGATACCCATTTTAACCAGGGTACCGGGAATGGTGTTTTTGCCCGTAATGTTGCTGATTTGAGTAACAGCATCATGGCTTTGTGGACAGACTTGGGTGCTTATCAGGACGATGTAACCGTAATGACCATGACCGAATTTGGGCGTACCGTACACCAAAACGGAACCGGTGGTACCGATCATGGCCGTGCATCCTGCAATTTTATTCTTGGCAATAATATTAACGGCGGCCTGGTGTACGGTAATATGAAACCATTAGCTCCTGAAAACCTGGAAGACGGTCGCGACCTTGCAGTAAGTACCGATTTCAGGAGTGTTTTCAGTGAAGTGGCAGATAAACATTTGAATATTAACAATGATCATATATTATTCCCCGATTGGAAAGGCGACAGGATAGGCGTGATGCGAGGATAGAACTTCCCCGGCATAGTTCTTGTATGTTTTATGATATTGTACACTTAAATTTATATATCATGAAAAACCAACAGGATTTTAAAAACAGTGGAAATATGCAGGGTGGTTCAACATCAGACAGGGCATTTAACGATCAGAAAGCGGCCCGCAAACAAGCTGGTATAAGTAATGGTGGCGGACAACGGTCTGATCAAACATCCAATCGGGATAATACCCGTAAACACGAAAATAAAAAGGGATAATTGATCTATAAAATGAAACATCCCCGGCCAATAAGCCGGGGATGTTTCATTTTATAGCGCTTATAAATTTAAGGCTTCAATCTTATCAGCAATCAAATGCAAAACATCCTCGTCAATATTGCCCGGGTTTTTGCAAACGTGTAAAAACTGATGATTGCCGGGCTCAAAGCCGGCTACCATTTGTCCGGATTTATAAACCTCAAATTTGCACCGCTCGCCTTCATGGTGTATAAAATCCGCTACTTCAAATTCAAAAGTTTCGTCGTCTTTATTAATAGCTATCTTAAATAGTTCCATACAACTGGGTTAATTATTCATTATAAAACCATAACTGTTAAAAGATGTTTTTTATAAATGAAACCAATTAATGTAGTTATTGAAACGCCTAAGGGTAGCTATTGTAAATATGATTATGATGCGGAGCTCAAATGTTTTAAACTAAAAAAGATGTTACCCGCAGGTATGGCGTTCCCTTTTGATTTTGGCTTTATCCCCGATACCAAAGGCGGAGATGGCGACCCTTTGGATGTTATGGTTATTTCTGAGATTGGTACTTTTCCGGGCTGTTGCATTAGTTGCCGTATCATAGGCGTGTTTAAAATTCAACAAACTGGTCCTGATGGCAAAACTATACGTAACGACCGCTTTTTTGCTGTGCCTGAGGTGTCACAGCTGTTTAAAGATGTTAAGGATATTGACGATTTGCCTGTGGCGATCATCAATCAACTGGAAAGCTTTTTCAAAAACTACATCAGTCAGGAAGGGAAACAATTAGAAGTAATGGAACGGCTTGGAGCTGCCCCGGCCAGACGTATGATACATTGAGCATTAGGATTTTAAAAACTTTATTTCTGATTAAAATGTTACAGTGGTAATTAATAGTGTGCCAGCTAAAACTACCTGTTATGAGTCTCGAAAAATATGCAGAAAAGCGCGATTTTAACAAAACTGCCGAACCGCGATCGGGAAAAAGCAAGGATAAGGATAAATTAACCTTTGTTATTCAAAAGCATGATGCAACGCGCCTACATTATGATTTCAGGCTGGAGATGCAAGGTGTGCTAAAAAGCTGGGCGGTGCCAAAAGGGCCCTCAACTAATCCAAAGGATAAGCGCCTTGCTATGATGGTAGAAGATCATCCTTATGATTATCGGAATTTTGAAGGTATCATTCCTCAGGGAGAGTATGGAGGCGGCACTGTGATTGTGTGGGACGAAGGAACCTATGAACCAATTGAAGAAATAAAAGGTAAAAAGGAGCAGGAAAAGCATCTGTTAAAGCAGCTTAAATCAGGCTCGTTGAAAATTAAATTGCATGGAGAAAAGCTGGAAGGTGAGTTTGCCTTGGTTAAAACACATGGTATGGGCGAAAATGCCTGGCTGCTGATCAAACATAATGATGATTTTGCATCAAAGAAGGATATTACCAAAGAAGATAGATCTGTACTTTCTGGCAAAACCATAGCCACGATGGAAAAAACCAGTGATAAGGTTTGGCATAGCGGGCATGAGGAAACAATAAAGAAATCGACCAAGAAAATATCTGATAAAAAAAAAGCACCCGAACCGGTTGAGCCCGACGAAAGCATAGTTGAAACAACCGATATTGATACTACTGCTATTTTAAAAAAGGCACCCAAAGCTAAAATGCCGACCGGTATTAAACCCATGCTGGCCACCCTGGTTGACGAACCTTTTGATAACCCAGACTGGGTATACGAGGTAAAGTGGGATGGCTACCGGGCCCTGGCTTTTGTAAACAAGGGAGAGGTGGAATTGCTTTCCAGGAATAAAAAAGCCTTTAATGATAAGTTTTACCCTATATACGACTTACTGCAAGAATGGAAAATTGATGCTGTAGTTGATGGAGAAATATTGGTTTTGAATGATGAAGGTATTTCAAACTTTGGCAATCTGCAAAACTGGCGTAGTGAAGCCGATGGTGAGTTGGTTTATTACATATTTGATCTGTTATGGTATAATGGTAAAAACCTGATGAACCTGCCTCTTTTGCAACGACAGGCCATATTAAAAGATGTATTGCCGATGGATGATGACCGCATCAGGTTAAGTAAAGTATTTGATGCCAGTGGTACTGATTTTTTTGCGGCTGCCCAAAGAATGGGCTTGGAAGGGATTATAGCTAAAAAAGCAAATAGTACTTATTCGCCAGATGTGCGTTCAAAAGAATGGTTGAAGATCAAGGTACATAAACGGCAGGAAGTAATAATTGCCGGTTTTACCAAAAATGCCGATACCTCCAAACAGTTCAGTTCCTTGTTATTAGGAGTTTATGAAAATGAGGTGCTGCAATATGTAGGCAAAGTAGGCACCGGGTTTTCAGATAAAGTACAAAAAGAGATGATGGCGCAGTTTAAACCCCTGATCATTGATAAAAGTCCTTTTAATGAAATACCCGATGTAAATAAGCCTTCTCGTTTTCGCCCTAATCCGCCTAAGGCCAAAGCTACCTGGCTTAAGCCCCAACTGGTATGTGAGGTTGCTTTTAGCGAAGTAACCAGCGATGGCGTGTTCCGTCATCCATCATTTCAAGGTATGCGAGTGGACAAAAAAGCAAAAGATGTAGTACGTGAAATTGCCATATCAACGGATAATGCCGTTGATGCTACTGAAGAAAAACAGGAAGATAAACACGCCGAGGCCATTAAACCACCTAAACAGA
This sequence comes from Mucilaginibacter sp., assembly GCF_039207105.1. GTDB lineage: Bacteria > Bacteroidota > Bacteroidia > Sphingobacteriales > Sphingobacteriaceae > Mucilaginibacter. Next base: position 7,144 of record NZ_JBCECK010000127.1, on the reverse strand, counting down.
AAGGAAGGAAAACTTTGCTAAATCCAACAGACGAAACCCAGGTGCGTAAAATCAACGGGCATGAATTGAAATTTACTCATCTCAGTAAAATTTACTGGCCCGAAGACAAAGTGAGCAAACGCGATATGTTTAATTACTATTATCAGGTGGCTGAGTATATTTTACCTTATCTCAAAGACCGGCCTATGTCCCTCAATCGTTTCCCTAATGGTATTCATGGTTCCAGTTTTTACCAAAAGGACGTAAAGGATAAAGCACCTGATTGGGCCGAAACTTTTCCTTATACCACCAGCGAGGGAGAACATAAGGAATATCTGGTTGGTACAGATGAGGCAAGTTTACTGTGGATGGCATCACTTGGCTGTATTGAAATGAATCCCTGGTTCAGTCGCGTACAATCGCCAGATAATCCTGATTATTGCGTGATAGATCTTGACCCGGATAAAAACACGTTTGATCAGGTTATCGAAGCAGCGCAGGAGGTACGTAAAGTACTTGATGCTATTGATGTTCCCTCATTTTGTAAAACCTCAGGATCAACCGGTATGCATATTTATATACCGATAGGGGCTAAGTACGATTATGACCAATCGCAAATGTTTGCCCGCATTGTTGTTGATATCGTTCATAAGCAGTTACCTGACTATACTACGCTGGAGCGTATGGTAGCTAACCGGAAGGGTAAAATGTATCTCGATTTTTTACAGAACCGGCCCGGAGCAACCATAGCAGGGCCTTACTCGCTGAGACCTAAAGTAGGGGCAACCGTATCTGCACCGCTGCATTGGGATGAGGTAAAGCCCGGCCTTACCATGAAACACTTTACCATTTTTAATGCTATTGATCGGTTCAAAACAGAAGGCGATCTTTTTAAAGGCGTATTAGGAAAAGGCATCGACCTGGAAAAAACTATCAAAAAAGCCCAAAGCGTGTTTGGGAAGTAGTTTTGAGTGATGAGTTTTAAGTTTAGTACTAATACAACTCGTTACTCAAAACTTACTACTCAAAACTTTTCATTACCCTAACCAGGAAATAGGTAATTTTATAGTGAAAACCGTACCGCGGCCCACTGTACTTTCCACCTCTATGATACCGTTATGCTTTTCTATGATCTGCTGCACTATACTCAGGCCTAAACCTGTTGATAGTTCGCCCCTTAAGCCTGTTCTTCTGGCTTTGGAAAAACGGGTAAATATGTCAGGCAGCATGTCCGCAGGTATACCCAATCCATAATCCTGAACTTCAATAGTTAATTCTTCACTCCGTTTATTGAGCCTTACATCAACACGGCTGTTATCCTTTGAAAACTTGATGGCATTACTAATGAGGTTATCAAGAGCCCTGTGTAGTTTTTCTTTATTTACAGATGCATAAGCGGGGTTTATATTACTAGTAAATAAAACATCGGCTTTATGATCCTGCTGTATTTTCCAATCGCTTACAATGTTTTTAAGTAGCTGGTTTAGTTCAATCCGCTCAACCTCAAAAAAGTTGCTGGTATCGTTATGAGCAGCCTCCAGCAAATCGTCAATAATAGTACGGGCTTTAACGCACGATGCTTTCATCATGTTCAGGTTCTCCTGCATATCAGCACTTACCTCATCAAGCTCCATGATCATGGCTAATGATTCAACCGCGGCAATAGGATTGCGCAGGTCATGTGCAACCATACCCAATACCTGGTTTTTAAATTCGCCTGCTTTCTCAATTTCAACATTTTTTTCCCTGATCTCAATTACCTGCTGATAATAGTTAACTTTATAGGAGAAAAAGTATCTGGAAGTAAGATAAAAGGCGGATAGCAAAATGGCAGATATCAATTGGTTATAAACCATTTGAGTTGAGCTGGTTTGGCTGTAGAATAAAAGAGCGGTAAATAATATTTCAACGGTTATGATTAATATTATTGTTTCATAATATTCAAATACGCACATCGCACTTATCAGGCTTAAAGCTATCAAATATAGTGTTAGCGCGTTACTTGGATCAGAGGTGGCAATAAAGCTTGAATACATGCCACATGAAATAATATATACTGAAAACAAAAACACCAATAATGCCATTGATGCTGTTGCTTTTTTATGGCCTTTAAACCGGGCCAGTAACAAATTGCTTGCTATGAGAAAAAAGGGGGTTATGATAATAAATACCCAATTACTGAAGTTAAATTCAGGGAAGTTTTGCGCTTTGGTAAGGCTTACCGGAAAAATAAAATAAAATATCCGTATAATGATATTTAGTATTAAGAATATGATGCTTCCGGCCCTTATAGCAAGCAGGTTTTGATATGTATAATAATCTCTGTATGATGCTTTATATTTTGCCGGCAGGCTATTAAAAAAGAAGTGATTATTCAAAGTATCTATCTATAAGGTGCGTTGTAAAAATATTAAAAATTGGCAATAAATCGATTTATTAATAATAAGTCAAAATGTCGTTTTGGTTTATATTTACCTGACTTTATTTCATAATAAGCTAAATGGCAAGCGTTTTGATTAACACTGAAATATGAACTTTAACAACTTTACCATAAAAGCCCAGGAAGCCGTACAAAAGGCTTCGGAAATTGCTACTGGAAACCAACAGCAGGCAATTGAACCCGCACACCTGTTAAAAGGCTTGTTGCTGGTTGATGAAAATGTTATAACCTATTTATTAAAAAAATTAAATGTAAACCTTAACCGGTTAAATGCAACGCTTGATGCGCAGATCAGCTCATATCCTAAGGTAAGCGGAAGCAATATTTATCTGTCATCAGATACCAATTCGGCCTTGCAAAAGGCGCAAGGATATTTGAAAGAGTTTAAAGACGAATTTGTTTCGGTTGAGCACATATTGTTAGGCATACTTGCCGGCGGCGGAACCGTAAGTTCTCTTTTAAAAGATTTAGGTGTAAACGAAAAAGACCTTAAAAAAGCCATTATAAGTTTGCGTGGTGATAGCAAGGTAACCGATCAAAATGCCGAAGCAACTTACAATGCTTTAAATAAATATGCCCGTAACCTTAACGAGTATGCAGGCTCAGGTAAGTTGGATCCGGTGATCGGCCGCGACGAGGAGATTCGCCGGGTGATCCAGATCTTATCTCGGCGTACCAAAAACAATCCGATCCTGGTAGGTGAGCCCGGTGTTGGTAAAACCGCCATCGCAGAAGGTATCGCTTTCAGGATCATCAAAGGTGATGTACCTGAGAGTTTGAAAACCAAGGTGGTATTTTCACTGGATATGGGAGCGCTTATAGCCGGTGCAAAGTATAAAGGTGAGTTTGAGGAACGTTTGAAAGCCGTTGTGAAGGAGGTAGCTCAAAGCGACGGTGAGATCATCCTGTTTATTGATGAGATACATACCCTGGTTGGTGCAGGAGGTGGTGAAGGCGCAATGGATGCGGCTAATATTTTAAAGCCTGCATTGGCCCGTGGGGAGCTGAGATCAATTGGTGCTACTACCCTTAATGAGTATCAGAAATATTTAGAAAAAGATAAAGCGCTTGAACGTCGTTTCCAGAAAGTGATGGTTGAAGAGCCTGATGCTGCCGATGCTATTTCTATTTTGCGTGGTTTGAAAGAACGTTACGAAACCCACCATAAAGTACGTATTAAGGATGAAGCTATTATTGCCGCGGTTGAAATGTCGCAGCGTTATATATCTGACCGATTTTTGCCAGATAAGGCTATTGACCTGATGGACGAGGCAGCTTCTAAACTACGTTTAGAAATGGATTCGGTTCCCGAAGTAGTTGATGAACTGGAACGTCGCATCATGCAGCTGGAGATTGAAAGAGAAGCCATTAAACGTGAAAAAGATGATCGGAAGGTGGCTGAGTTAAGCGAGGAGATCGCTAACCTGTCTTCACAACGTGATTCGTACCGTGCCAAATGGAAAGGCGAAAAAGACCTGGTTGATGGTATTAACCAAAAGGTTGAGCTTATTGAAACTTATAAGCTGGAAGCCGAGCAGGCCGAACGTGCAGGCGACTATGGCAAGGTGGCAGAATTGCGCTACGGAACCATTGTTGAGGCACAGGCCGAAGTTGAAAAATTGAAAGCCGCTCTGCTTGAAAATCAAAGCGACAGTCGCATGTTAAAAGAGGAAGTTACTGCCGATGATATTGCCGGTGTGGTTTCCCGTTGGACAGGCATACCAGTTTCAAAAATGATTCAAAGCGAGCGTGAAAAATTACTTCATCTGGAAGAAGAACTTCACAAACGTGTAGCAGGGCAGGAAGAGGCTATTGAAGCCATAAGCGATGCTATACGTAGGAGCCGTGCCGGTTTGCAGGATAAACGCAGGCCAATTGGATCATTCATATTTTTGGGTACAACCGGCGTGGGTAAAACCGAGCTGGCAAAAGCCCTGGCCGAGTACTTGTTTAATGACGAAGGTGCTTTGGTACGTATCGATATGAGTGAATACCAGGAGCGTCATGCAGTTTCAAGGCTTATTGGTGCGCCTCCGGGCTATGTAGGCTATGATGAAGGCGGTCAACTGACTGAGGCTGTGCGCCGTAAGCCATACAGCGTAGTATTGTTGGATGAGATTGAGAAAGCCCACCCGGATGTGTTTAACATACTATTACAGGTATTGGATGATGGTCGCTTAACGGATAATAAAGGTCGTGTGGTGAATTTTAAAAATACCATTATTATCATGACCTCCAATATTGGTTCAAACATTATACAGGAAAATTTCCAGGCTTTGGAAGATAGTAACCGCGATGAACTGATAGCGAAAACAAAGAATGAGTTGTTTACTTTATTAAGGGCTACTATCCGTCCGGAGTTTTTGAACCGTATAGATGAGATTATCATGTTTACCCCGCTAAGCCGCGAAGAGATACACAGTATCGTGAAGCTGCAGTTTAACCAGGTTAAACAGACCCTTGCCGAAATGGGAGTATCTATGGAGGCCACTGATGAAGCACTTGATTGGTTGGCCCAGTTGGGTTACGATCCGCAGTTTGGTGCCCGTCCGTTGAAACGTGTTATCCAGAAAAAGATCCTGAACGAGTTATCGAAACAGATCCTGGCAGGTACGGTTGATAAAGACAGTACCATTAAAGTTGATATGTTTGATAATAACTTCGTATTCCTGAATACACCAAAAACTGTTGCAGGTGAAGTAGTCAAATAATATAATTAATGATTCTATTATACAACAAATAGCCAACCCACTGGGTTGGCTATTCGTGTTTAAAAACCATTGCTTTTTCTTATTCCTAAAAAGGACTATTCTTTATGGTTTTTCCTCGTTTTCCTCTTTCTTTTTATCAACCATTTCAATTAATGGCTCATTATCTATAATTCTTTCCCGGTTTTTGGCTTGTGCCGGTGCTACACCTGTAATGGCAATGCCACTTACAGCCAATATTAAAAGCAAGATAAACCAACACAGGCGTATCAGCTTTTTAAGCTTTTTCATGCAGGTAACAATTGTGATTTAGCACGCTTCGACGTGACTAAATCAGTTCATAAATTTAATACGAAGTCTTAATAGATGTGGGAACTTAGCAGATGTTATCGGAGCTGAGCAGAAGGTAACTTTGGCAGGAAGAGTATGGCTGTTGTGAAAAGTAAATAATATTGGACTTAAATGATGTAAAAAGCCTTTTTAAATAAAAATAACGGCTTGTTAAAAGATTAAGATATACCCCATTGTTAAGGTTAAAAAGCCTGATGACCACCCGGTACAAAGGCTTCGGTTTGTAGAAACTTAAAGCAACTCTTTTATAACTGATACCACCTTTTAAAGCCGCAATTTTATTAGCCAAAGCCGTTATTTCGGCTACAGATTTGCCATTGGGTATACAACTATTCACATAACCCGATAGCACAAAAAAGCTTATGATAAGGGTAAAAGCCAATATCCACTTTTTTAACAGGGTTTTATGATATGTATGTATAATGTCCATTGCCGTAAGTAAATATAGTCAATCAGTATTTATCTTAATAGTTTATTGTAGTTGTATAAGGCACAAGGAGCATTATAGTTTAAAACAGAAAAACAACAGCACTCGTTTCATGTTTAACATATACAAATTAGCATAAATATAGTATCCTGTTACTTAAACAAAATATCACCCAATATGAAAAACTATGATACATTAGTGGATGCCACTAACGACCTTTTAAAAAGAGGATATACAGCCAATCTAAGTCTTGATGGCGATACTATTGATGATAAAGAGCAAGGTATACAAATGATTGCAGACGATTTTGAAATTGACGAATTTTACCGCTTTGAAGGTGCCAGCAACCCGGATGATATGTCTATCGTGTATGCGGTATCATCAGAAAAATATAACCTTAAAGGTGTTTTAGTGAATGCTTACGGAACTTATGCCGATGATAGTTCATCGGCTATAGCGGCTAAATTGCATCATCACCAGGTAGGCCAAAACCTGCATGGCGATGACCGGCCGACGACATAAATTGGATATGCAAATGCTCAGATTTAAGATGTTCAGATGATTGTGATCAATTCATTTGAAATCTGCATATCTAACTCATCTTCCTTATACCTTTTAAAATCTTACGACTGGCAGACTGAATACCAGAACTACCATCGCGCATTAAAAATTCAAGCTGGCTGGTAAGTTCTTCCTGTATCCAGGGAAACGTGTCTTTCAGGTTATATAATGCGTTCGCGGCGAACATCTTTACCGCGACTTTAACTTTAGGATTTATCAACCAGTCAAAAAGCTGTTCAACAACCGGTTCAAAGTCAATCTCTTTAAGTTTTAGTTGTAATGATCCCGGAGCGGCATTTTCTGTAACATGCATTATTATTTTGGCGTAATGCCGCATGCAGCTTTGGTTAGTGACTTCTTTAAATCGCGATATCAGGTAACTTAGATCGTTGAAGTAAGCTTCGGGATCGGTTAAAAATATATTTTCAAATAGCCATATAGCCCTAAAACCTACCTGTTTGTCCGGATGAAAGGTAATATCAATAATATCATGCAGCGGAAAACCTTGCTCATTTAATAGGTGACTGAGTTTCAGTATCCTGATTTTGCCAATGGAGCTGCTAAGTTGTTCGGTAAGTTGCTGCTGGCTAAGCATATTGTTAACAAATGTAAATTTTTTAAGCGTTTAGTAGTAATGTTGTTGGTCTGAAAATTGCGGATTTAAGCCCAGTCTTAACT
>NZ_JBCECK010000126.1:0-14877 GCF_039207105.1 Mucilaginibacter sp. | reverse complement strand
TGGCGACCTGAAGATCGCCTTTATTGTTTTCTATTTCAGAATAAGCTCCCGAATCACCTCCTCCCGGAACACTGGATGATAAGGTTACTCCTTTTACACCAGGTATAGATGTTATGGCTTGTTTTAACGCGTCTTTAGCAGGATCATTATTTGTATCTAATACCAGCGTTTGATCTTTACTAAAGCCCAGATCACGGTTACGCATAAAATCCATTTGTGTATATACTACAATGGTTCCTATAATAAGTGCGATAGATATGCTGAATTGTACAATAACTAACGTTTTACGTAAAATATTCCCTTTACTGCTGCTTGAGAACCGTCCTTTTAAAACCATAACCGGCTTAAATGAAGATAGTACAACTGCGGGATAAATACCGGCGAGTAAACCAATGAATACCGTGGTTAAAAACAGAATAACTATATAACTCCAGTTTGAAAAAATGCCTGTACTAATGGTTTTACCCGCTAACTGATTAAATGCGGGTAACAACAATACGGATGTTATCAACGTAAGTACAAAAGCGATTAAACACAATATCACAGATTCACCAATGAACTGACCGGCCAACTGCTTTCTTCCGGCCCCTACTACCTTACGGATGCCTACTTCCTTTGCCCGCTCTACCGAACGCGCGGTAGTTAAATTTATAAAATTGATGCATGCTATCAGCAATATGAATAAAGCTACGATACTAAATGTGTAGACGTTATTGATGCTTCCAACTTCTTGTCCCCCCCTTTTTGAATGCAGATAAACCCAATTTAAGGGTTCTAAAAAAAGCGTATAAAATGTCTGCATCTTTTTCATTCCTTCTCCATGGCGCTTTTGCATAAAAGCTGGCAATTTTGATTCAAAAGCTTTAGCGTTTGTGCCTGGCTTTAATAAAAGATAGGTAGATGCGCCAAAGTTGCCCCAATTTTCATCCAGGCCTTTATTGATTTTTTGAGTCAGCAAAGTCATAGGCAAAATTATATCAGCTTTGATCTGCGAGTTTTCAGGAAAATCCTTTATAATTCCTGTTACTTTGGCTGGTATTGCATCACCTGTGATCAATACGGTTTGCCCTATCGGATTGGCATTACCAAAATACTTCTTCGCCGCTGATTGGGTAAAAACAATACTGGTAGGATCTATCAGCGCATTTTTTGGATCACCGTGCAGTAATTTAAAATCAAAAACCTTAAAAAAGGTGGAGTCGGCAAACATGGTGCGCTCTTCCTGGAATTTAACATCGCCCTTTCTTACTAAAAAGCTACCACCGCTAATACGGGTATAGGATTCAACCTCAGGAAAATCTGCTTTAATGTTCGGCGCATATGCCCATGAAGTTATTCCGGTATTAATAGTTTCACTTGGCGTTTTGATATCAGTAACCAGGCGATAAATACGATCGTTTTTAGTATGAAAACTATCGTAACTAAGCTCAAACGCTACGTACATGAAAATGAAAAAGCCAGCCGTAATGCCAATTGATAAACCGGTGATATTGATAAATGAAAAAGCCCGGTGCCTCCATAGATTCCGCAGAGCTATCGTAAAATAATTTTTTATCATATGTTCTGAAATTCTAAACTCTAAAAACTAAATCCTAAAGGGAAAATTCTAAAAACTAAATTCTAAACTCTAACTTGTAGGGCATTTTTATTCACCCCTCACCACCCTATTCACTCCTTAAACTTTTAACAGGATTAGCTGTAGCAGCTTTAACTGATTGAAAACTAACCGTTGCAAAAGCAATAAAGATCGAAACAATGCCAGCCGTGGCAAATACCCACCAATCAATATTAATACGATAAGCAAAGCCTTGCAACCACTTGGTCATTACATAAAATGCCACAGGCCATGCTATTACATTTGCGATGACCACCAGTTTTATAAAATGGCTTGATAATAATACTACAATGTTTTGTACGGAAGCACCAAGCACCTTACGTACCCCAATCTCTTTTATTCGTTTCTCAGCCGAGTAGGAAGCAAGCCCGAACAAGCCAAGGCATGAAATAATGATAATGAGTCCTGCCAGTATACTAACTACAGAACTTACCTGACTATCTACACGATAAACTTCGGCAAAATGATCGTCCAGAAACTGGTATTCAAAAGGTATTTCCGGTAGTTGTTTTGTCCAAACTGATTGAATAAATGCTACAGCTTCTTTTGCCTTTGCCCCATTTACTTTCACGGATATATTATTGTATCCCCACGCCTCCTGGTTAAATAAGAATAGTGTTTCTATTTTATAATGCAGAGAATTAAAGTTAAAATCCTTAGCGATGCCAATAATGACACCTGTAGAATCAAACCCAAAACGCTGCCCCAGCAATGATGACATAGGTTTACCTTTATGATCTTTAAGCAACTCTTTTGCAAGAGCTTCATTAATTATAAATTCTCTGCTAAGGGCCGATTTTTCAGATGAGAAATTTTTACCCATCGCCAGTTTTATTTTATAAAGGTTCAGATAATCATGATCAACAACCAATAAAGTAGAGGTTAATTGACGCAGGGGCGAATCACCCAATTTAAACTCAATGCCGGTTTGATCAAGATGGCTACCCAATACATCCTGCGAAGCTGTAACACCTTGCACCAGTGAACTGGTAAGCAGTTCTTGTTTTAACACCCTGTATTGAGCAGTTGATACCATGTTCAGTGGGACAGTAACCACCTGTTCGCGACTAAAACCGGGGTCCCGTTTTTGCATGAACCGTAATTGCTTGATAACAAATATGGTGGCTATCATTAATATAATGGCACTACTAAATTGTCCGACAACCAATACATTGCGCAACGAGCCTTTATTTTTACCCGTTTCAACCGACCCTTTAAGTACCTTAACCGGTTGAAATGAGGAGAGAAATACTGCTGGGTAAATCCCCGAAAGTATACCAATAAATACCGCTGAAATAAATACAAGCCCAAGCAAGCCTACATTATTTATAATAGGCAAACTCAGATCGCGCTGACTTAAGTTATTGATATAAGGCAACACTATTGAAACCAGTATAACAGCAAAAATCAATGCAATTAATGACAGCAATACGGTTTCACCCAAAAACTGTATCGCTAATTGAAAACGCTGGGCCCCTATCGATTTTCGTACGCCAACCTCCTTTGCTCGCTCGGCCGAACGGGCTGTAGACAAGTTAATAAAGTTGACGCAGGCAATTACCAATACGATCAATCCGATCAATGCAAACAGATTAGTAAGTTTTTGATCAAATTTTTGAAAATTAATATAATCAAGCCCAATATCAGCCGAGTTTGCATGTACATCTTTAAGGGATAACAGGAATAGCTCATAAGATTTCAAGCCCTGGGCACCCATATATTTCTTTTGATAAGCTGGAAATTTCTTTTCAAGTGCCTTTATATCGGTACCGGGAGCCAATTCAAGGTAGGTATTCAGCCAGTTACCTCCCCAGTTTGTAAACATACGCGGGTTAAAAATGGTATTGAATGAAAATAGGCCATCAAACTGCAGCTGTGAGTTTTTGGGTACATTTGCTAAAATTCCGGTAACAGCATAGCTTGTTGTATCATTACCGTAATGTGTTATAGTTTTACCCATAGGGTCTTCGTTTCCGAATATTCGTTTTGCGGTTTCCTGGGTAAGTAAAACACTATGGGGCTTTAATAATGCCGTTGCCCTGTCACCACGGAGCAATTTAAAATCAAACATTCTCAAAAAGGTAGAATCCACAAAAAACACTTGTGGCGAAAAAATCTTTTTTTGCTGATAGGTTATCTGAAACTTTTGCTGCCAGCGTATCCGGGTAAAATTTTTGATCTCCGGAAATTCGCTTTGCAGAGTTGCCCCCATAGGAAACATAGATAACGCGACCTTCTGAGAGGCATTCATACCTTCAAATTTTTGCACTTCATTTAGCCGGTAAATGTTCTTACTATGCATGCTATCAAAGCTTTTTTCATAAAAAACAAATAACATAATAACAATGCAGGCAGCCATACCAATAGACAGACCCACGATATTGATAGCCGAAAAAACCTTGTTTTTCCAGATATTTCTCCAGGCAATTTTGATGTAATTTTTTATCATGAGTTTTTTTATAAATTCTATTTTATAAATTCTAAAAACTAAATTCTAAACTCTAACTTGAATGGCATTTTTATTACTTTTCACTTTTCACCTCTCACCTCTCACTATTCACTCCTTAAACTCTTTACAGGATTGGCAATTGCTGCCTTAATGGCCTGAAAACTAATGGTCAGTAATGTTATCGCTATTGCGGCTGTTGCCGACACCAGGAACACGCCAGGGCCTATGTTTACTCTATAATCATACTTTTGCAACCAGTTTTGTAAAAAGTAAAGTGCCACAGGCGATGCGATTACACAACTGATGATCACCAGTAATACAAAATCACGCGATAACAGAAACCAAAGCTGACTCACCGTAGCTCCTAATACTTTTCGCACACCAATTTCTTTGGTTCGTTGCTCTGCTATATAAGCCGCCAGTCCAAACAAACCTAAACATGATATAAAAATGGCCAAACCGGCAAAAACGCCTGATAGTTTCCCTATTAATACTTCCTGCCCGAATTTTCGATTATAGTCATCATCAACAAAACGATAGGTAAATGGATATGCCGGATTATATTTGGTGAACATTTGACCAATTTTTTCTACGGCAATATGTGGGTTTACATTAGGTGCCAGGCGATAAATAATATTATCATGCGGATCTGCACCGAAAATGAACATTGTAGGATCGGCCTTGGCAAATGGAGAAATCATTAATGCGTCTTTCACTACACCTATTATTCTTACCTGTTTTCCGTTCCAGGTAATAACCTGATTTATAGGATTCTTTAACCTTAACCGTTTGATAGCAACCTCGTTAAATACCACACTTGAGGTATCCGATGGTGCATTATAAAAGTCTCTTCCTGACAGTATCTTCATTCCTAATGTTTTGAAGTAGCTATCTGCAACAATAACAGTCCCCATTTCTACCGTTTCGCCGGCAAGCTTCCCTGGCCAGCTATCAATATCGTTATGCCAGGCAACATCCGTAGCCGGGCTTGTTGCATTGGTCATATTTTCAACTAATCCGCTTTGCAACAAATCGTTTCTTAATGCAGAATAGTTTTTAATAAGATCACTGTTCATATTTGATGCCATCAAACGATTGATGTTATATCCTGTTGGCCTGTTTTTGGCGTATTGTATCTGGCGATATATGACAAGTGTGCTAATAATAAGTGCTACGGAGCAACTAAACTGAACCACAACCAATATTTTTCTTGATAAGGATGCCGATCTGCCAACCTGAATAGTTCCTTTTAAAACTTTGACTGGATTAAATGATGAAAGATAAAAAGCCGGCCTACTGCCCGCAATAAGTGATGTAACCAATACACAGCTTATAGTTACCACCCAAAAAACAACACTTGTAAATGGAATACGAATCATGCTTCCTGTAAGTGCGTTAAAAGATTCCAAAGCGAGCTGCACAAACAGAATTGAACATAAAAAAGATATAAAAGTGATCAATACTGATTCAGTTAAAAACTGAAATATCAAATGTTTACGCTGCGATCCAATAGCTTTTCGGATACCTACTTCACGAGCCCTTTTCTCTGACCTGGCGGTAGTTAAGTTTATGAAGTTAACACAGGCAATAAGCAACACCAAAATACCTATCACACTAAATATTCGCACATAATCAATAAAACCGGCGCTTGCTATACCATTTTTATAATCAGCATATAAATGCCAATCTTTTAACGGTTGCATGATCACATCAGAGTTTTTAGCATTGATATTATCTTCCCCTTTTTCTATATTTTTAATTTTGGGAGCAACCTGAGCGTAGGTTATACCAGGTTTGAGTTTAACATAAATAGCAAATGCATTGTAACCAAAACTACCATGAGCACCTTTTACCCAGTTTTGTGTTTGCTCCATAAAACTAAAGGGAATAATATATTTTATAGATTGCATTGCCGAGTTTGAAGGGATATCATTCATAACTCCTGTAACCTTTAAATTATGGGCGTTATCCAGCCTAACTATCTTATTGATAACATCATCGGTGCCGAATAATGCTATTGCTGTTGCCTGGTTAAGCACTATAGAATAAGGATCTGTGAGTGCGGTAGCCGCACTACCTCTAAGCATTGGAAATTTAAATATGTTCAGAAATTCGCTTCCCGATATTACACCACTAACATATAGCTTTTTTTCACCTACCATTAAGCCATGCGAACTGCCTCCATCAGATTCGGCTACTGACTCAATTTCAGGAATTGTAGTGCGAAGTGCATTAGCTAACTTTAACGATGTAGTGCTGAACGTAAGAGTTTCGCCATTACTATTAAAATTACGTCTCACCTGATAAGCTTGCTCATATTCGGGCAAAAACTTATCATATGAGTATTCATTACTAACCCACAAGGCAATCAATAATGCCACAGCTATCCCGGTGGCAAGGCCCAATATATTGATAGCACTATAAACCTTATTGTTAATAATATTACGCCAGGCTACTTTTAAATAATTCTTGATCATTTTTTGAAATTCTAAATCCTATTGGATAAATTCTAAAAACTAAATTCTAACTTGAATGGCATTTTCACTCACCACTCACCACTCTATTCACTTCTTAAACTCTTAACCGGATTGGCCAATGAGGCAGCAATAGACTGATATCCTACAGTTATGGCAGCAATAACAAAGGTTGAAAGTATAGAGATGAGGAAAATACCCGGACCAATGGTAATTCTGTATTTAAAATCCTGCAGGTAATTATGCATGGCCCACCAGGCCAGCGGTGCAGCAATTACAAAAGCTATCAGCAGCAGCTTGGTAAACTCTTTACCAAATAACCATAGTACATGCTGTATATTAGCGCCCAATACTTTGCGCACACCTATCTCTTTCGTTTTACGTACGGCCATGAATGATACCAGGCCATATAAGCCTAAACAACCTATTATGATAGCTATAGCAGAGAATGATTCGGCAAGTTTTAACTGAATGTTATCCATTTCATAAAATCTTTTGATACTATCATCCAGAAACTCGTATGAATAAAGCTCTTCAGGAAAAGTTTCGCTCCATATTTTTTCAAAAGATGCCAGCGAGGCATTGGCATTATGCATATTCACCTTAATAGCCAGTGTTGAATAGCTACGATAATCAGGCATTATGCAAATGGGTGATATCTCGGTATGGAACGAATAGTTGTAAAAATCTTTAACAACACCTACAATAGGAGCTTTTATTGATCGCCCATCTACCTTCAATATCTTACCTATAACATCCTGGGGTTTCAGGTTAAGTTTTTTTACAAAGGTTTCATTCACCAAAAACTCACGTGTGGTATCTGCAGGAAAAAAGTTTCTGCCAGCTACCAATTTCATTCCAAAAGTTGCCAAAAAATTTTCGTCCCCAGGCTTGGTATTTATCCCCCAATGCTCATCTTCGGCCCGGTTATTAAAATTCACATCGGTGCTGTTATTTGATTGGGATGCGGGCGGCCTGTAGCAATAAGAAACTTTTTCGACCCCTTGAACCTGGTTTATACGATTACGCAAAGTAGTGAGCTTAGCCAAATCATTGTGCGGTATAGGCAATAATACAATAGCCTCCTTATTAAAACCCAGATCGGCAGTTTGCGAGTAATGTAATTGCGATACAATAATGATGGTACCAATAATTAAAACCTGCGAGATAGCAAACTGCGTGACTACCAATATGCGGCGTAATGAAAAACCACCAATATGCTTTTGCGACAGCTTGCTTTTAAGCGCCAGTATAGGCTGAAAACGAGCTAATACCAAGCCCGGATAAGAACCTGATAGAAAAACAACTACAATACTGATAATAAATATAAAAACAGCCACCTGCTCTTTATTAAACTGCATTTCGGATTGAAACAGCTGATTTATTGCCGGTAAAGCCAGATAAGATAACCCTATGGCCAAAATAACGGCGACAACAGTAATTAAAGCGGTTTCGGCTATAAACTGCCAGAATAAATGACGAGGAAGGCTACCTAATACTTTACGAATACCAACTTCTTTGGAGCGGTTAAGCGCCTGTGCGGTAGCCAGGTTAACAAAGTTTACACATGCGGTAATGATGAGGAAAAGACCAATAAAAAACAATGCCCATAAATATTTCTTATCTGCATATCCATCTAAATCGGCGTTGAAATGCATATCGTTAAGTGGCTGCAATTTAAAATTCCATACTTTAAGATCCCTGTCCTTGTAGTGCCTTTTCACAATTTCGGCCATAGCATTATTAGCTTGCGCCATAGTTGTGGTTGGTTTCAATCGGGTAAAAGCTTCGCTGCCACTATATACGCCGCCCCAGTTTTCTTCACGGCCTTTATTAGTATACTCATCCATATTTCCGTACGAAACATAGATCTCCTGCCGGCGGTCGGTATTTGGAGGTATGTCTTTCAGTATGCCCGTCACTGTAAAATTAACCTTGTTATCCAGCCGTATAACTTTGCCCATAGCATCGTCATTACCAAAATATTTGCGAGCCATCTTTTCGGTAAGTAAGGCTTCGCCTGGGCGTGCCAGAGCACTTTTCTTATCACCCTTTATCAGTGGAAAGTTTAGAATATCAAAATAATCAGGTTCAGTAAAAGCTACACCAATTTCTTCTTTAAATTTTTTAACCTCATTGCCTTTTGTTATGGTAATTAAGTTATTTCTGAAGTTGATTACCCGCGCTGTTTTTTCGGCCAGGGTAAAATCATTCCGGAAAGTTTTTCCTAAGGGTTGCGGAACACCTTGCGATCTGCCAATACCATCATCATGCCACTCCGTATAAAGGCGGTAAACTCTATCAGACTTTTCATGAAAAGTATCAAAACTAAGATGATAAGTGATCAGCGTAAAAATCAGTATACCGCAGGCTATACCTAAAGCTAAACCGGCAACACTAATGGCCGCGTATGCCTTATTACGTTTCAGGTTACGCCAGGCAATTTTGATGTAATTTTTTATCATGATAATGTTTAAATGGCTAACATTTTAACCTATAATATTGAAACACAACTTCCACTTTCGGGACATTGGCTAACATGATAGTTAAAACTCATACCAAAAACATAAATAACTGAAAAACAGATAATTAATATAAATTCCTGAAAATAAAAATGTTCGTAAGTGTGACACCACCTGTACGCTTATGATACAGTGCGTGCAATCTATAGTTATTGAAGATGAGATTAATGGTATTAAAAAGATAATTTACAATACTTTTTCCATCACCAGGTACTTATCTTTTTTTGTCACTAAGGTAAATCCTGTTTTTTTGCAGATATTAATAGCCATCATATTATTTTCCTTAACCTCCGTACGACATATTTTATACCCTTTAAGTATCAGATCGGTAAGACAAAACTCAACCATTCTTCTACCGTATCCCATTCTTTGTGCCGACGGAGAAACTACCAGCATTGACAAAAAACCAACCTGCTTATCCGGATCATTAGCATAATAAGCCAAAAAACCTTGTAAAATATCCTGATCCGTTATTGAAATTATACATGCTTTTTTTAGTAGCTTATCAATATAAGCAGTTAAATCATCAACTTCATATATCCCGCTGCCATTATTGATCAACGGATACATTAAATCATAGATCTGTGTTCTCATAATGATATGTTCTGAATAGAGGTGTAAAACAAATTATGCTTCTGTTTTTAAATTAGCAAAAGAATGAAAATATTGTACACCGTTCTACACTTTCAAAAACACAGCTTTACAGGTTTTTTCACAGATTATTCATTCCGCAAACTATTTACAGGATTGGCTAAAGCAGCTTTAATAGATTGAAAACTCACGGTAACAAAAGCTATTAGTAAAGCTATACCAGCTGTTAAAACAAACACCCATAACGGTATATCTATACGATAGGCAAAATCCTGCAGGTATTTACTCATCATAAGCCAGGCTACTGGCGATGCCACAACAATAGCTATGAGCACCAGTTTTAAAAAATCGGCTGAAAGTAAAGCAGTAATATGTGTTACAGAAGCGCCGAGTACTTTACGAATACCTATTTCTTTAGTGCGCTGAAGCGTTAATAATGATATGAGGCCTAACAAACCGAGGCAGCTTATAAATATGGCAATAATAGCACTCGATTTAATGAGCTTATTGAGCAGATCTTCTTTCTGATAAAAATCATTTATCTGCTCATCCAGAAAACGATATTCAAAAACATTGTCGGGGAAAACGGATTGCCATATCCTTTGTATTTGGCCCATCGCGACTGACCGTTTGCTCATATCAATCCTAACGCCGGCATATTGATACGAGCTACGGTATGTACTGATGTAAGTAGGTTCTATCGCCTTGTATAACGATTTTGCATGAAAGTCTTTTACCACACCAACAATGGTACCCGGATTACCAGTGAGATCGCCGGCTGTAAAACTATGCCCAATAATCTTGTGTGGATCCTTCACCCCTAATTTCCGCATTAATTGCTCATTCACTAAATACTCTTTGGCAGTATCAGCTTCGGTAAGGTTTCTACCGGCAATAATATTTAAGCCGAAAGTTTTTGCATACCCGGCATCGCCCAAAACAGTACGCCCCATAAACTTCTCCCATTCATGACCGTCGTATTTTATTGACCCACCTTTATCTGATGTGGATGACGGTGCCCTGTAGCAATAAGAAATAGCTTCTATGCCTGGTTGGGACATTAGCTGATTGCGCAAAAAATCTGTTTTACCTTTATCAAAGTTAGGCAAGGGCAGCATAACTACTCCTGTTTTATTGAATCCCAGATCGGCCGTTTTCAGATACTTTACCTGAATGGTAATAATTATAGTACCAATTATAAGTACCTGAGCAATGATATTCTGAATAATAATCAAGCTTTTACGGCCAACTATAGCTGATTGCGACTGGCTATTTATTTGATTTTTTAAAGCGTTCACAGGTTTAAACCTGCTTAAAACCAAAGCCGGATAAAAACCAGCCGCCATTGTAATGATAACCATCAACAAGACAATAACCCCAATCAATGAAATGTTATTGAATAAATTAAATGAAAGTGATGTTTGGATCCATGAGTTTAATATTGGTAAAAATAGCCAAACTGCTAAAACTGCTGTTAAACCTGCAAACAGTACAATAAGTAAGGTTTCAGCCATAAACTGGATGAATATGGCTGCTGGTGTACTACCTAAGACTTTGCGGGTGCCAATTTCTTTGGCCCTTTTAAAGCTTTGTGCAGTTGCCATATTAATGAAATTAATACAAGCTATAATAATGAGCAGTAAGCCAACCATACCCAAAGTAGTCAGCAGTGATTTTTGTATTACACCACTATACCTGCCATCAAAATGCACTTCATTTAAAGGTTGTAAAATATATTGATATGTTTTGGTGACCTCTTTCCCTGCAATTTTAGCAATAGCTGTCTCCACGGTTTTGGGAGACAGATTATCCGGCAGGGACAGAAATATGACGTTACGCGAATCTTCCCAATACCAATCATTCTGAAATTGTTGCTGAACATCCGGGTAAAGCGTTTTAAGTGCGGTGAGCGATAAAAACATATCACTCTTAAAATCAGTATTCTCTGCATTGTCACCCAGTACACCAGTTATCTTGAAATTATGCTTATTATCTAAGCGGATCGTTCGGCCTACAGCATCATCGGTACCAAAATATTTTTGTGCCAGTTTATGAGTGATCACTGCATTATCCGGATCCTTAAAAGCCTGAGTAGCGTTGCCTGCAATCCAGGTATAATCCAAAACATTGAACCAATGATTATCTGCAAGACCTACATTCTCTTGTTCATAAAACAATTTCCTTCCAACTCCATCATTTTGCGAAACCGAAACCGTAAAAGATCTTTTTTGAACTAATACCGCAGCATCCTTGATCTGCTGCAATTCAGTCTTTATAGCTCTGGCTAAAACCATAGGCGCACCGCGCTCATAAAGTGTAGTACCATCTTCCAGATGCATCTGCTCAACCACTTTATAAAGTGATTTTGCATTGTGATGATAGGTGTCAAAACTTAAATGATAGCTAATAAACTGAAACAATATGATACTGCAAGCTAAACCTAAAGAAAGGCCCAATACATTAATGCAGGTATAAAATTGATGTTTGCGCAGGTTGCGCCAGGCTATTTTAGAGTAGTTACGTACCATATAAAATCGTTTATACGATAATAGCTAAAATGCTTTAAATGAGAAGTTAAAATCTGTTAAATGTTAACTTCTCATTATTTAACTCACTACTCATTTCGCAAACTATTTACCGGATTGGCGAGTGCTGCTTTTATAGATTGAAAGCTTTGGGTAAAAAACGCGGTTAACAACATCCCTGTTCCGCTTAATGCAAATATCCACCAGCTGATACTTGTACGGTCGGCAAAACTTTGCATCCACTTATTCATGGCGTACCAGGCTAAAGGGGTAACCAAAATAAAAGCCAGTAAAATAAGCAATACCAGCTCGGTAGATAACATACGCACAATTTGTGTTACCGAGGCGCCAAGTACCTTACGTACGCCAATTTCTTTAGTGCGTAAATTGGTAGTATACATAGCTAAACCTAATAGACCAAGGCAACTTATAAATACCGATAAGCCAGTGGCCCAGGCAAGCAGAGTTGAAGTGTTTTGCTCGGTTTTGTAAAGCTTGGCTATATTTTCATCAAAAAAATGATATTCAAAGTCGTCATCAGGATAAATTTCCTTCCATGATTTTTCTATAGTAGCAATAGCCTTTTTCCAATTATCACTACCGGCAGTTTGTGGCTTCAGAGCGATGTGAAATGTACCACCATTACCGTATGGGCTCTTGTTATTTAACAGCGCCAGCGGTTTAACTTCGTCATGCAATGTTCCGGGGTTAAAATCGGCTATCACACCAATGATCTCCATTTTATGGTTGCCATCAAAGTTGTCGATATATTTATTTACAGCATCCTGAGGAGTTTTAAAACCAAGCATTTTGGTAAGGTTTTCGTTTATCAAAAACGCTCTTGATGAATCTCCCCTTTGCAGATTGCGCCCAGCTAACAACTTAATTTTGTAGAGTTTGATATAATTCTCATCGCCGAATTTTTCGCGGATATCAAATTTTATTTCCTTTTTGCCATCCTTGTAAGCAGCTTCTGTTGAGTTGATGTTACTTGACGAGGGCTCATCCCCACCCAAGCTGAGCATATCTATCTCAGGAATGTTCCTAAGTTTATTCATAAATACCTGATTAAGGCTCAATGTCCGGTTTTTCCAGGGTGTATTTATAATAATGATGGCATCCTTTTTAAAACCCAGATCTTTATGCAGTGCATAATAAATTTGCTTACTAACCAGTATAGTAGCCATGATAAAAAACTGGGCAATAACAAACTGGGTTACAGTCAATGATTTGCGTAACCATGCACTACGACTTTTACCTACATTAGTAACCGACTGGTTTTTAAGCACAGATACCGGCTTGTATCCAGACAATAAAACTGCAGGATAAAAACCTGACAAGAGGCTAACTATAATAATTAACAACGCCAGAAATAAAATAACATATGGTTGATGAAAAAGATTGATCTCTACGCCTTTGGGGATAAAATCAGAAAACACCTTCAGTATTACAGGTGTTAAAGCCACTGAAACTATAACGGCAAAAAAGGTTATCAAAAATGTTTCGCTTAAAAATTGACCTATCAGCTGTGCCCGGGTACTACCTATAGTTTTACGGATACCTATCTCTTTTGCCCTTTGTGATGCCTGTGCGGTAGTTAAGTTAATGAAGTTAATACAACCCAGCAACAACAGGAACGCGGCTATAGCCAGTAAACCATATAAGGTATTTTTATCGGCAGTTCTGCCGGCGTCAAATGTGTTAAATGTTTTGTTGAAATGCAGGTCGTTAAGTGGCTGTAAACTAAAACTCCGGGTATTCCCTTTATTCTCTGGTTTCGGCGGATCATTCTTTTTTAGTATGATATTCAACTGCTTTTCAATATGCGCCACGGTACTGTTAGGAGATAGTTTTATAAAAAGCTGTGAGTCTGACGTGGTGCCCCCCCAGTTGGTAAGCCGGAGTGCTTTTTGTAAGGCCCCATTATTATTTGCCGATTTGTACGATATAAAATCATGGAAGGCAAAATCAGTGTTACCTTTCAATGGTTCAACAATACCACTAATGCTTACGTTTAAAGTATCATAGGTGATCACGCGGCCAAGCATTTGATTGTAAGGTACACCCGGATAATACTTCTTAGCCTGATCTGTTGTTAACACCACCTGGTTGGGATTAATAAAGGCACTTTGCGCATTGCCTGCCAACCATTTATAAGTAAATATGGCAAAATAGCGTTCATCCGCCAGTATAACATTTTCCTGTTTTTTAAATTTAACAGGAGCTCCTGATTTAACAGGTATGGATACATCAGGGTCGCGTAGATAAAAAAATGGCGCAGCTACATCTACACCACTTACTTGGGTCCGCACAGCCTCACCTACCGGGCCGGAAACGCCGCGGTTATGAACTTCCTCGCCAGAAAATGTATAGTTAGAAACTACCCGGTATATGCGGTCGGCATTGTCAAAAGATTGATTAAAAGTAAAGTCAAAATGTACAATAAGGTATATAACCAGGGCAGAGCTTATGCCGATAGATAAACCTACTATATTAATGAATGTAAAGAGCTTATGTCGCCAAAAATTACGAAAAGCTATTTTGAAATAATTCTTTATCATATGCTGTGAAATTCTAAAAACTAAATTCTAAACCCTAAAATGAAACTCTAAAAACTAAACTCTAATTCCTAACTTGTTAGCTATTTTCACTCACTACTCACTACTCACTACTCACTACTCACTACTCACTACTCACTACT
>NZ_JBCECK010000125.1:0-14899 GCF_039207105.1 Mucilaginibacter sp. | reverse complement strand
TAAAGCTAATTCTGTTACCGAATTACTTGACCTTTACAGCAATGACAAGTTTTTTCGCTTTCACACTGCTGTAGCTTGTGGCTTTCATGGGATCAGTTTTCAGCTGATGATGAGTAAGCTGAAAGCTTACGCCATGATAACCGCGAGATTAGCGCAGCGTATCTCGCGGTAGAGTAGTTTTTTAAATAATATTATTCCTGAGGCACCGCCATAGCCACACCTGTTTTTACAGGAGTGCCAAAGTTAGGCGTGCCATCCGGGTTCCAGGTAAACTTTTGTGCGCGGGGTGAGCGGTCCTTACCGCAACCCTGACCGGGTTGGGAGTTGGCGTGGTACAGGATCCAATCCTCTTTACCATTTGGCGATTTAAAGAACGAATTATGTCCCGGCGCGTAAACGCCATTTTCTGGTGATTGCTTGAAAACCGGCTCTGCCGATTTTTTCCATGAGGCGGGGTCGAGCAAATTGCTGTTAACCGTTGTGCTGAGCATCCCTAGGGCATAATAATCTGTCCAGCAGCCACTGGCCGAATAGATCAGGAACAGCTGGTTTTTATGCTTTAATATTTCAGGGCCTTCGTTCACGTTTACGTGAGCCGGGTTGTTATCATCATGCAGATCACCATATTTTTCCCATTGGTATTGCGGGCTCGAAATTTTAACCCGTTCGCTGCTGATGGTGGTCGGGTCTTTCATTTTGGCAATGTAAATGTTCTGCTGGCCGTTCTCATCGCCTTCCCATCCGGCCCAAATCATGTACAGCTGGCCTTTATTTTCAAAGACTGAGCCGTCAATAGCCCATTTATTGGTAATATCGGCAACCTGGCCTTTAAATGTCCATTCGCCCTTCATAGGGTCGGCAGATCGGTTTTCGAGTACAAACATACGGTGATGGTTGTTGCTGCCATCATCGGCAGCAAAATACATATACCATTTGCCACGTAAAAAATGCAGCTCAGGAGCCCATAATTCTTTGGAATATGGCATCCCCGCAGGCGGAACCCATGCCGTTTTTTTCTCGGCCTTATCCAGATCAGTAATATGTTTTGTTTTCCAGATCACCAAGCGGCTACCCATGCTGTTGGTATAATAGTAATACCCGTTTTTATAAATAACCCAGGGGTCGGCGCCCGATGGCAGCAAGGGATTGGTAAAAGTGGCTTTGCCTTGCTGGGCTAAACAGGCTATGCCGCTTAGTATAAAAAAACAAAGGGTAATGATGATCTTTTTCATAGGTATAAAGATTAATTGACAGACCGCGATTTAAGGTTTTTTTTATTTTGCTGATACTCGGTAGGGGTAGTACCAAACTGCTTTAAAAAGTTGCGCCCCAGGTGCGATTGCGAATTGTAACCCACCATAGCCGCCACTTCGTAAATTTTATAATCGCCATCTTCCAATAGTTTGGCGGCGGCTTTTAACCGGGTAATATTGATGAGCTCATTAATGGTAAGGTTTGATATGGCCTTAACCTTGCGATACAGTGTAGGCTTGCTCATGTTCATCAACCCGGCAATTTGCTCCACATCCAGATCGGGGTTTTGAATATTGTTGTTGATGGCCGAGTTAAGCTTGTCCAAAAAGCTTTCATCAGGTTTGGAGTAGGCCATCGTATTGATATTGGCCAGCGGCGAACTCGCAAAGCGCTCGCGCATTTTACTGCGGTTTATGAGCAGGTTGGCTATCTGTACCTGTAAATGCTCGGGCGAAAACGGTTTTTCGATATAGGCATCGGCACCTACCTCTAAACCTTCAATTTTGCTTTGCAGCGTATTTTTGGCAGTGAGCAGTATGATAGGGATATGGCTGTAATCAAAATTGGTTTTTATCTTTTTGCAAAGCTCAAAGCCATCCATCACAGGCATCATAACGTCGCTGATAACCAACTGTATGCTTTCAATACCCAGCATATCAAAAGCTTCCTGACCGTTAAGCGCCTTAATAACCGAATATTTATCACTCAGATCGTCCGAGATAAAGTCGAGTATCTCGGGGTTATCATCCACTAAAAGTATAATAGGTTTCATAAAATCTACATCCTCCTCTTCTTTGGTTTTATCGGCCTGTTCATAATCATCAGGCAGGTTATACAGGTCAAATTCTTTTTCCTGGTGCACAGGCAGGGTAAGCATAAAGGTGTTCAGGTCGTTGATGGGTTTGTTTAAAGCCAGCACGCCCTGGTGCAACTCGGCCAGTGAGCGTGATAACGATAAACCGATTCCCGTGCCAATCTGCTTTTCAGATTCCTTGAGGCGGAAAAATGGTTCAAATATCTTTTCGCGCATTTCAAAAGGAACTATATAACCGTTGTTCCTCACCTCTACAGAAAACGTCGAATCGCTTTCCAGGGTATCAAGCAATTCTACTTCAACCACCGATTTGCCATATTTGATAGCGTTGTTAATGAGGTTACTTATAATTTTGGTGAAAGCCTCAATATCCACATACGCATACAGTGTTTTATGCTGAATAAACTCATAGTGCATATTCTTTTGCTCGGCCAGCGGCTTAAAACGCAGAAAGGTATCGGAAAGCAGGTGGGTTATATCTGTTTTAACAAAGCTGAGGCTAAAGTTATTGGTTTCGGTTTTACGGAAATCAAGCAGCTGGTTGGTCAGATCGAGCAGACGGTTGGTGTTCTTTTCCATGATCTGCAGGTTATTCTGAATATCTGGTACGCTGCCTGCCTTTTTAATTACCTTTTCCATAGGCCCTTTAATAAGGGTTAGGGGAGTCCTGATCTCGTGGGCAACGTTGGTGAAAAACTCAATTTTGGCGTTGTATATCTGTTTCTCCTTGTCGTTTTCCAAGGTTTCTATCAGGCGTTTATTTTTATCGCGTATCCTGATATGGTACTGGTTAAGTATATAATGTGCAATGATCAATATCAGCAAGGCGTAAGCCATATAGGCCCAAATGCTTTTCCAGAATGGCGGGGTTATGATAATATCAAGTTGAGTTTCCTGGGGCGCCCAAACGCCATCGTAATTGGCAGCTTTCACAATAAAAGTATAACGGCCAGGTAGCAATTGCGTAAAGTAAACCTTGCGGTTGGTTTTTAATACGGTCCATCCCTTGTCAAGGCCCTTCATCATGTATTTATATTGGGTCATTTGGGGCGATGGATAGCTCAGTGCCGCGAAATCAATACTGAACGATGATTGGTTGTAGTTAAGTTTGATCTTTTTGGTGCAGATAATAGAGCGTTGCAGCAAAGAATCGGCACCGTTAACAGAAATTTCCTGGTTATGTACCTGAAAACCGGTGATGTACACCGGGGCGACAAAATTATTGGTTTTAAACTGCGTAGGATTAAAACTGATCATACCCTTTACACAGCCGAAGTACATGGTACCATCGGTATCTTTAAAGGCCGAGTTATAATTAAACTGATCGCTGAGCAGGCCGGTGGCTTTGGTGTAAATTTTGATACTTCTGTTGATGATATTGAGACTCACCAGGCCACGTGTGGTACTTACCCACAGGTTTTTGTGGTCATCTTCCAGTATCCGGAAAATGTAATTACTGGGAAAACCCTTGCTGAGATCATAAAATTTGTAAGTCTTTTTAACCGGATCATAGTTCCATAAACCCAAACCCTCGGTAGCCAGCCATATCTGGTGGTTGCTATCTTCAAATACACTGTTTACCGAGCTGCTATTCAGTTGGTCGGTTATAGCCTCGGGCTTATTTAGCTTACTGCCCGAATTAGTGGCTGGGTCATAAAAATAAGCGCCGTCATGCACGGTACCTACCCATATTTTACCGCTGTGATCTTCTATGATGGAATAAATGAAATCATAAGATGGCACGCTATTTACCAACGTAAAATCTTTTGACGCCTCATTATATTGATAAAGCCCTCGTGTTGTACCAACCAGAATAGCTCCTTTGCGGGTTTTACAAAAAGTAATAATGAAATTACTTTTAAGCATGTTGGCGGCCTTACCCGCCAAATAATGCCTAACTACTTTACCGCTGGGGATATCCAAAATATCAAGCCCGCGTTCAAAGGTGCCTACCAGCAGCTCGTTGCCGTTGGCCAGCAGGCCATGTATATTGGTGTTTGATATACTGGTTGTACCGCCGGGGTAATAATGCGTCCAGGTAGTTTTATCGGGGCTTAGTTTGTTCAAGCCATTGTCTTCGGTACCCATCCACAGGTTGCCGTACATATCTTTGCAAATCTCCCGTACTACATTGCCCTGCAAGCCGGTTTTATCAGAGCCAGGATAAAACTTGTTAAAGGTAGAGTATTGCTTGGGATAATAATTTACACCACCAAAATAAGTGCCTGCCCAAATTCCGCCTTCGGCATCTTTATATAGCGTATAAACGGCGTTATCTGATATGGAATAGGGATCGTTATAATGCTTTTTTAAGTTCAGGAAAGTGCCCTTTTGCACATCATAAATAAACACGCCAGATTCTGTTGCTATCCAATATTCATTATCGTTGTACTTTACAAAATCACGCACAAAAACTTCGGTTTTGTCGGGATTGTAAGTGAGCATGTCCCGGTAGGTGCCGGTACTGCAGTCAAACTCCTTAAAGCCCTGATTGCTTGTGCCCACAAATATTTTGTTGTTATCTGCGGCATATATTTTTTCAATAAAGTTTGATGCCGCAGGTTTGGAGCTTTTAAACAGGCTGTAGCTGCTAAACGAATGCGAAATAGTATCCAGTTTTTCTAAACTGCCCGATGCTGACGATGCCCAAACCGAGCCATCGGTATTAAAAGCTATGGAGGTAGCTTCAAAATGCTGAAAAGCTTTATAATCGGTTATTTTGCCAGTTTTATCATCATACTTTAAAAGTAAGGGGCCTGCAACAAACCAGATATTGTTATTTTTATCTGTAATAATACACCTAACGGCATCAGTGTTTGATGGATTAATGTGGGTGAAAGTTTCGGTTTTAAAATCATAACGGTCAAGTCCCTGGTCATTTCCTATCCATAAATTACCGGCCTTATCCAGACACAGCGAGTGAATCATATTGCTTGATACGCTGTTTTTATCAGCGGCATCATGCCTGAAAGTTTTAAAAGTGTAGCCGTCAAAACGGTTAAGGCCGTCCTTGGTGCCAAACCATAAAAAGCCATGCTTATCCTGCAGGGTGCAGTAAACCGTATTGTTTGACAAGCCTTGCTCAACCTGGTAATGCCTGAAGTAGTACGACTGGGCATTACAGACATTAAAGGACAGCAATAAAAATAAATAAAGTAAGTATAAAGGTCTCAAAATCGTTTGCTAAACAAATATAGCTATTCTGGGCAAGGGTTTTCGTTGTGGTAAAAATTGATACGTTTTGACTAATTATTGATATGATTTGGTTAATGGCAGGCAGCTAAAATCCATTTTCTTTACAACTCAATTATAGATATTTTTACCCTGCATTGTTTTAAAAATAAAATGCCCTGCCATACGGCGCGGCATTGTAAAACTGTATTACCGGCCAATGATAAACTTTAAAAACAAAACCAATCCTTTAAAAAAGGGCCTGTTAAGTATTGCCCTGATGGGTTCGGGCATTTGTGCTGTAACCGCCCAAACGGGTATTAAGGCAACTACTGTAAACCAGGTTAATAACCAACAGCTAAACGCGTTTTATATAAATAACCGTGCCCCGCTGCAAAAGCAATATTTTACTAAACTGCCCGTGGGGAGCATTCAAGCCGGTGGCTGGCTCAAAAAAGCGCTGGAGCTGCAGCGCGACGGCCTTACTGGTAATCTGGGCGAGATCAGTATATGGCTTTCTAAAACTAATAATGCCTGGCTTAATAAAGAAGGTAAAGGAGAGTACGGCTGGGAAGAGCTGCCTTACTGGTTAAAGGGTTATGCCAACATCGGCTACATGTTGAATGACAAGAAAATGATTGCGGAAGCTAAATTTTGGATTGATGCGGTATTAAATAACCAGCGTGATAATGGTGATTTTGGTCCCGACAGAAAAAATAAAGGCAACCGCGACCTGTGGACTAACATGCCTATGCTCTGGTGCCTGCAATCGTATTATGAGTACAGTAAAGATGCGAGGGTGATCCCTTTCATGACCAAATATTTCAAGTATGAACTATCCGTACCTGATGATCAGTTTTTGGAAGATTACTGGGAAAACAGCCGTGGTGGTGATAACATGACCAGCGTATACTGGCTATACAACCGCACCGGCGATAAATTCCTGCTTGATCTGGCTGCCAAGCTCGACAGGAATACTGCCAACTGGCGCCAGGCCAATAACCTGCCCAACTGGCATAATGTAAACGTAGCCCAATGCTTCCGCGAGCCGGCTACCTTTTATCTGCAAAGCCATGATAAAAAAGATCTCGACGCGACTTATAACGACTTTAAACTGATCCGAACTATGTACGGCCAAGTGCCGGGTGGCATGTTCGGGGCGGATGAAAATGCCCGCAAGGGTTATGATGATCCTCGCCAGGCAGTGGAGACCTGCGGCATGGTGGAGCAAATGACATCAGACCAAATGCTGCTGGGCAATACGGGCGATACCTTTTGGGCTGAAAACTGTGAGGATGTAGCATTCAATACTTTCTCGGCAGCTTTTATGCCCGATTATCGCTCACTACGTTACTTAACTGCGCCTAACATGGTAGTAAGCGATAGTAAAGATCATCACCCGGGCATATCTAACGAAGGTCCGTTTTTAATGATGAACCCTTTTAGCAGTCGTTGCTGCCAGCACAACCACGCCGCGGGTTGGGTTTATTATGTCGAAAACAGCTGGATGGCCACGCCCGATAATGGTTTGGCGGCTCAACTATACACTGAAGGACAAGTGAATGCTAAAGTTGGCAATGGTACACCGGTAAGCCTTACCGAAACTACCAGATACCCATTTGAAGATCAGGTAATGGTTACTGTAAATACGCCAAAGGCTGTTAACTTTCCGCTTTACCTGCGTATACCCGAATGGTGCAAAAACGCTGCGGTTAAAGTGAATGGACAAGCAGTAGCCGTAAATACAAGTACGGGCAACTATATCAAACTGGATAAGACCTGGAAAAACGGCGACAAGGTTACCCTGCATTTACCTATGCAACTAAAAGTAAGACAGTGGACAGCTAACAAGAACAGCGTGAGCGTAAATTATGGTCCGCTTACCTATTCCCTGAAAATTGATGAACAGTATACCCGTCAGGATGGCCGCAAATCAACCCAGGGCGATTCACATTGGCAAGCTACAGCCGATCCGGAAAAATGGCCTTCGTATGAGATCCATCCTGCATCTGCCTGGAACTATGGTTTGGTGATAGATGAACAACATCCTGAAAAATCAATAGAGATAATTCACCGCAGCTGGCCAAAAGATAATAACCCCTTTACCAATACCAATGCGCCCATCGAATTGAAGGTTAAAGGGCGCCAGATTCCCGGCTGGACAATTGACCAATATGGCCTGTGTGGAGTGTTGCCGCAAAGCCCGGTAAAAACGGATAAGCCGGTATCTGAATTAACGCTGGTGCCTATGGGCGGCGCAAGGCTCCGGATAGCATCGTTCCCGGTAACTGAATAATCCATCAGCTTAAAAACAAATTGAAAAGCATTATAAAAATTCTTATACCGCTGTTAGTTGGTAATATGTGTGTAAAGGCACAAGCCCAGCAGGCTATCACACATCAGCCGCCATCGCCATTATTTCGCGATCCGATATATGATGGTGCTGCAGACCCTGTTTTGGCTTATAACCATACCGAAAAGGAGTGGACAATGCTATATACCCAGCGTCGGGCCAATGTACAATCGCCCGGAGTATCGTATTGTTATGGTACTGCCATAGGGGTTGCCACATCAAAAGATCATGGCCATAGCTGGGTGTATAAAGGAGCATTGAACCTGGAGTTTGAGCAGGGGCAAAATACTTTCTGGGCACCCGACGTGGTGTATGAAAAAGGTATTTACCACATGTTTGTAGCATATATTGCCGGAGTTCACAGCCAATGGGGGGGAGATGCACATCTGCTGCATTACACCAGTAAAAACCTTTGGGACTGGAAATATGAAGGTCGGCTAAGTTTACCCGATCATAATATTATAGACCCAACATTGTTGAAGCTATCCGATGGTAAGTGGCATATGTGGTATAAAGATCAAAAACTGGGCAGCATCACCATGACGGCAGAAAGTACCGATCTCATTAACTGGAAAGTAGCTGATAAGCCGGCCATTGATGGCAAATCGCACGAAGGGCCAAAAATATTCAGGTTTAAAGATTATTACTGGATGATAACTGATGAGTGGCGAGGTCAGCGGGTTTACCGCTCCAAAGATGCGTTAACATGGGAACATCAGGGTATGATATTAGATACTCCTGGTCACCGGTCGGAAGATACCCCAACCGGGGCCCATGCCGATGTAGTGATCAGTGATGGCCATGCCTACATTGTTTATTTCACGCATCCCGGTCGTAAAACGCATCAGGATGAGGGTGGGCTGGATAAGGATGGCGATTATTCTTATTCAACCAAACGTACATCTATACATGCGGCCGAACTGGAATTTACAAATGGCACTTTAAGCTGCGACCGGGATAAGCCGTTTAACTTTTGGCTTACAGAAGAAAGAGATAATTAATAGAAAACTTGTTAACTTATTCAAAATGCAAAACAAATTCAAAGTATTGGCCATAGCAGCGTTTATGGCATTCGGAGTGCAGGCTTATGCTCAGCAAAAAACAGCAGGCGTATGGACTGAAGCAAAAGCAAAGGCATGGTATGCACAGCACCAATGGCTGGTGGGTAGTGATTTTATACCCAGCACAGCTATTAACCAACTGGAAATGTGGCAGGCTGATACCTTCGACCCTAAAACCATCGATAAAGAGTTGGGCTATGCTCAGGGCATAGGTATGAATGTGATGCGTGTGTTTCTGCATCATTTAGCCTGGCAGCAAGATCCCGAGGGCTTTAAAAAACGGGTAGACCAGTACCTGACCATATCAAGCAAACACGGCATCCAAACCATGTTTGTGTTTTTTGATGATTGCTGGAATAAAGAACCTAAAACAGGCAAACAACCTGAGCCAAAACCAGGTGTACATAATTCAGGTTGGTGGCAGGATCCGGGCCAACCGGCTTCTGAAGATCCGGCTAATTTCCCGCCGCTTGAAAAATATGTTAAAGATGTATTGAAACGTTTCGGCAATGATAAACGCATCCTGCTTTGGGACTTATATAACGAACCTGGTAACTCCAACAAAGGTGATAAATCATTACCCTTGTTAAAAAGCGTATTTAAATGGGCAAGAGAAGTGAACCCGAGCCAGCCGCTAAGCGCGGGTTTATGGTCATGGGGATTAGAGAACCTCAATAAGTTTCAGGCAGATAACTCTGATATCATCACTTATCATGATTACACTCCCGAAGCCGACCACCTGAAAACCGTACAGTTTTTAAAATTGCTTGGTCGTCCGTTGATCTGCACCGAATATATGGCCCGTAAGCGTAATAGCCTGTTCAGTACCGTATTGCCTATGTTGAAAAAAGAGAATGTAGGCGCTATTAACTGGGGTTTTGTATCGGGTAAAACCAATACTATTTATGCCTGGGATACCCCGATACCCGATGGCAGCGAACCGGAACTGTGGTTCCATGATATTTTCCGTAAAGATGGTACGCCTTATAAGCCAGAAGAAACCGAGCTGATCAAAAGCTTAACCAACAGAGGTAAGTAATGATTGGCGGTATCAAATATTGGGCAGTAAGCACCTTTGCATTTGCCCTGCTTGGTGTAGCGCAGGTTTCAGCACAGGGCATCGGCACAAAAAATTTTAATACTAAATCGGGGGTTGATTTAAAAGCCGGATCGGGTCAGGTAACGCTTACCTGGCCCGCCGGTGAAAAAAGTAATGGCCGATTGGTGCTCAATTTGCAAAAAGATGCGCCATTGTTTCAAAGTGTACAGTTGAGTAAAAATGGCGTATACCGGCAGGTTATCAACAATGTCGATCCGCAATTTATTCTTACCGAAGGTAAGCGCGATCTGATATCGCAAAACGGCTGGAATATATTTTTTGATAAAGTACCGCTCAAACCTCATCATTCCTACAAGGTTAATTTTACCAAAGGCTCAACAGATATACGTACCGAGGGTTCACATACGGTGATCAGTATTGCCGGGGTAGGAGCTCCAAATTTTAAAGGCGATCTGGAAATTACACTCTATAATGGCCAGCCGCTTTTTAATGTGGCTGCGGTGGTATCAACCGAAATAGATTCTACAGCAATTTTATATGATGCCGGTTTGGTAGCTAAGCAGCAACCGGTAAAAACGATAAGCTGGAGCGACGTATACGAGCACTTGCAAACCGATGGAATTAATAGCGCGGATACAGCCAAAAACCTTGCAGTAAAATACCGGACTATTATTGGTTCAAACACCGGCGGCAGCATTGCCGTATTCCCGGCACCACACCAGTATTTTTATCCGCTTGATGAGGCTTTTAATCTGAAATTTGTTTGGTATGGCAATAACTACCGCAATATGCTTAAAGGTTACGGCTTGGGTATAAGGCAGGAACTTAATGGCGATAAACGTTATGTGCCCTGGTTTAATGCTCCTCCCGGCACCCGCCAAAGGCTTAACTTTTTTTGTTTGTTAAGCACCGGCAATGCGGCATCGGTATTGGCCAATGTGAAGCGATATACGCATAACGATAGTTATAAGGCTTTGTCCGGTTATAAAACCATGACCAGCCATTTTCATAATGAGTTTATCATGAGTGTAGTGCTGGCGGGTAAGCCGGTGCCGGATAGCCCCAAGTTTGTTAATGTTTTCAAAAGATTGGGTGTAAATATTGTTCACCTGGCCGAGTTTCATTATACCGCGCACCCGAAAGGGCCGGATGAGCAACGTTTATTGGAGCTTAAATCATTATTTGAGCAATGCAAACGCCTGTCGTCACCAAACTTTTTACTGCTGCCCGGCGAGGAGCCTAACGAGTTTTTTGGCGGCCATTGGCTACAGTTTTTTCCGAAACCGGTTTATTGGATCATGTCGCGCAAGCCGGGAACGCCTTTTGAAACCAGCGACGCCGAGCATGGTAAAATATACCACATAGGCGATAAAAATGATATGCTGGCTTTGCTTAAAGCCGAAAACGGCCTGGCATGGACTGCCCATGCCCGTACTAAAGGCTCAACCGGTTTTCCGGATGCTTATAAGGATGAGGCTTTTTACCGGTCGGACAGGTTTTTGGGCGCTGCCTGGAAAGCTTTGCCCGCCGATCTTTCTCAGCCGCGTTTAGGTAAGCGGGCGCTTGATCTGCTCGATGATATGAATAACTGGGGGCTTCAGAAAAAGATGCTCGCTGAGGCCGATCTGTTCAGTATTGAGCCGGAGAACGAAATGTATGCTCACTTGAATGTTAATTACTTAAAGCTCAATAAACAGCCCGATTTTAAAGATGGTTGGCAACCGGTATTGGATGTTTTGCAGCAAGGCCAGTTTTTCTCCACCACAGGCGAAATATTGATCGCCGATTTTACAATTAATGGTCACCATGCAGGCGAAACCATACAATTACCTGCCAACGGTAAATGTACCGCAAGCTTTAAAGCCGACTGGACATTTCCACTGAATTTTGCCGAGATAGTTTCGGGCGATGGCAAAAATGTGTACCGCAAACTCATCAATCTTAACAATACCAAAGCATTTGGCAACCAAACTTTTACTATGTCAGTTGACTTGAAAGGCCGTACCTGGGCCCGATTAGAAATATGGGATTCAGCCGCTAATGGCGCTTTTACACAAACAATTTGGTTTAAGTAAGCCAGATATCTGATAAATTTATCAGCAGCCCGGTACAACTATATGCACATAATCTGTGAAATATGTTGTACCGGGCCTTTTTTTGGCCATTTCTGTCAATAATACAGCTAAAAATATTAAAATTTTTCTAACCGTTATTTATAATGATAACCTCTTGATTAGTAATGCTAAACTACTTAGTGTATCGGATACAAGTTATTGATTATCAGTTAATATGTATTTGGAATTGCATTTTTGTAATCATAGTTTTGTTATAACCAATTATAAATTTTAGTGTTGTATGGGACAGAACATTGATCAAAAAACGTCTATGCCTTTGAGTTTTCCGGAGTTTATTAATTCTCCTCAAATTCATTATCAATTACCGCCGGAAGTACTTGAAAAGGTCGCTATTGAACGTGGAGAGGGCTATTTAACAGACAAAGGCGTACTGGCTATTGATACCGGAGAGTTTACCGGCCGCTCGCCAAAAGACCGCTTTATTGTAGCGGATAATATTACAAATAATACCGTTTGGTGGAGCGATATTAATATTGCTGTTAGTGCTGAAGTGTTTGATATTCTGTACACTAAGGTGGTTTCATACCTGAATAACCGGGAGATCTTTGTGCGGGATGCTATGGTATGTGCTGAGCAAGACCATCGATTAACCCTGCGGGTGATCACCGAAACAGCCAGTCAGAACCTTTTTGCTTATAATCTTTTTTTACGGCCTGATGGTGCTTTTGTGCCCGAGTGGACGATCATCTCGGCTCCGGGCTTTAAGGCCGATCCAGCGGTGGATGGTACGCGGCAGCATAATTTTGCCATGATCAACTTTACCCGTAAAATTATCCTGATAGGAGGCACCGGTTATACCGGCGAGATCAAGAAAGGGGTATTCAGCGTACTCAACTTTTTACTGCCTCAAAAAAATATACTTACCATGCACTGTGCGGCTAACAAGGGCGTTGGTGGTGATACAGCCATCTTCTTTGGCCTGTCAGGTACCGGCAAAACAACGCTATCTGCTGATCCAGAACGCCAATTGATCGGTGATGATGAACACGGTTGGAGTACAAATGGCGTATTTAATTTTGAAGGTGGCTGCTACGCTAAAATAGCCGGCCTAACTGCCGAAAAAGAACCTCAGATATATGAGGCCATTAAACCGGGTGCGCTGCTGGAAAATGTTTGTTTCCATGAATCATCAAAAAGGGTTGATTTTGATAATTTGTCAAAAACCGAGAACATCAGGCTTTCCTATCCGCTGCATTACATCAGTAATACGGTTAATCCTGCTATGGGCGATGTGCCAAAAAATATATTCTTTTTAACAGCGGATGCCTTTGGGGTACTGCCACCTATTTCAAAACTGACCCGGGCGCAGGCCATGTATTACTTTTTATCGGGCTATACGGCCAAAGTTGCCGGGACAGAATGCGGTATCAATGAACCGGAGACTACATTTTCGGCTTGTTTCGGACGGGCATTTTTGCCGCTGCATCCCATCAAATATGCCGAAATGCTGGGTGAAAAGCTGGATAAATATCAGCCCAATGTATGGCTTATCAACACCGGGTGGACAGGTGGCGCTTATGGAACAGGTACACGCATTAAGCTAAGTTATACCCGTGCCATGATCAAAGCCGCGCTTGAAGGTCAACTGGATAATGTGCCATATCAGAAGTTACCCATTTTTGATCTGATGATACCGGCATGGTGCGCGGGCGTTCCGAGAGAGTTGCTGAACCCGGTGAATACCTGGCCCGATCCATTTCAGTATGCGGAGAAAGCTAATCATCTGGCAGCACTATTCCGCAAAAACTGCAGCCAGTACAAGGATTTTTCTGACGGTATGTTATGTACTGTGGGCCCCGCAGCCAAGGCGGCGTAACAACTCTAAATCTCTCACATAATCGAAGACTTCCGAAGTTTTCAAAACTTCGGAAGTCTTGCCTTAATCTATCCTACCAAACCAATATTAGGCAGTTCTTCAGCATCGGCCATAAATTCTTCGGCCTTCATCACCATTTCTTCTGATCCCATAAAAATAGGGGTGCGCTGGTGCAGGGAATTAACATCAAGGTCCAGGATACGTGTTTTATACCCATTTGTAGCTCGTCCGCCGGCCTGCTCCACAATAAACGACATGGGATTACACTCATAAACCAAGCGTAGTTTACCTCCTGGCGTAGCAGCCGTTACCGGGTAAATAAAGATGCCTCCCTTGATCATGCTGCGGTGCAAATCGGCAATCATAGAGCCCACATATCGTGAACTATACGGGCGATCAGTGGCCGGATCCTCTACCTGACAATATTTAATATATGATTTTACGCCCTGAGGGAAATGCACATAATAGCCCTCATTAATAGAATATACATGGCCAGTTTTAGGGAACTTCATATCCGGATGCGATAAACAGAACTCACCGATAGATGGGTCAAGCGTAAAGCCGTTAACGCCCCTGCCGGTGGTGTATACCAGCATGGTTGATGTCCCATAGATTATATATCCGGCGGCTACCTGGTTCACGCCCTTCTGCAATACATCATCAAGGGTTGCCCTGCCTTCGGTGCTTTTTCTTCGGTATATAGAAAAGATAGTACCTACAGATACGTTTACATCAATATTTGACGAGCCATCGAGCGGATCTATCGCTACAATATATTTAGCATCCAGGGATACATCGGTATCCAGCATCACAATTTCCTCGTTTTCTTCAGATGCTACAATGCAACATTCACCACCGTTTTTAAGGGCGGCAATAAATTGTTCGTTGGCATAAATGTCCAGCTTCTGCTGTGTTTCGCCCTGAACGTTAGTGCTACCCGCCTGGCCAAGAATATCAACCAGGCCGGCTTTATTTACTTCGCGGTTAACAATTTTGGCGGCAATGCCAATGTCGCGCAATAATCTTGAAAGTTCGCCCTTAGCATAGGGGTGGTCGGCTTGTTTTTCAATGATAAATTGTCCTAAAGTTTTGATAGGGGTCATGGTCTTAGTGTATTTAATACGTAATAAGTTGTCTTGGTTTTTTGACAAGATAAGTATAAAATGGCACTAAAATTCAACAAAATGGCACATTTATCTCCGGTAACGTTTGCGCTTTTTGCATAAGTGTGTAAT
>NZ_JBCECK010000124.1:0-15729 GCF_039207105.1 Mucilaginibacter sp. | reverse complement strand
GATAAAGGATAAAGGATAAAGGATAAAGGATAAAGGATAAAGGATAAAGGATAAAGGATAAAGGATAAAGGATAAAGGATAAAAAAATAGCGGTGATTTCATCACCGCTATTTTTTTATCAACCGGCTTACGCCGGTTATTGTGGATTTAAAATTATCTTTTGGTTATATCGGTATACTCCTTATCGGTAGCACCCGTATATATCTGGCGCGGACGGCCAATAGGCTCTTTGTTCTCTTTCATTTCTTTCCACTGTGCAATCCATCCCGGTAAACGGCCCAGGGCAAACAACACGGTAAACATATCTGTAGGGAAGCCCAAAGCACGGTAAATAATGCCTGAATAAAAGTCAACGTTAGGGTATAGCTTGCGCTCAACAAAGTATTCATCTTTCAAAGCAACTTCTTCCAGCTTTTTAGCTATTTCCAGTACCTCATCGTTAATACCTAATTTTTCTAAAATATCGTCACAGGCCTTTTTAATGATCTTAGCGCGCGGGTCAAAGTTTTTGTATACGCGGTGACCAAAACCCATTAAGCGGAATGGATCATTTTTGTCTTTAGCTTTAGCAATCCATTTATCGGTATCGCCGCCGTCGTCTTTAATTTTCTCCAGCATCTCGATAACCGCCTGGTTGGCACCACCATGCAGTGGGCCCCAAAGAGCTGATATACCTGATGATACAGAAGCATATATATTTGACTCTGACGAGCCTACTATACGAACAGTTGAAGTTGAGCAGTTTTGCTCATGATCGGCATGTAAAATAAGCAACTTGTTCATAGCGCTTATCACCACCGGATCAATCACAATATCTTCGGTACGCTGACCAAAGGTCATGTACATGAAGTTGGTAACGTAATCGTATTTATTTTTAGGATAGATAACCGGATGACCCAATGATTTTTTGTAGATCCATGATACTACGGTAGCCATTTTTGCCAGCATTTTAATAATGCTCAGGTTAAGCTCTTCGGTAGTTTGTGCCGGTTTTAATGATTCAGGATAAAATGCGGATAAAGCAGATACCAGTGATGATAACTGGCCCATAGGATGTGATTTTGACGGGAAACCATCAAAAAACTTTTTCATATCCTCATGTACCAAAGTATGTCGGCTCAGTTCATACTGAAATGATGTCAATTGCTCTTCAGTAGGCAATTCACCATAGATCAGCAGGTAGGCAACTTCAATAAAGCTTGAATTTTCGGCCAGTTGTTCAATCGGATAACCGCGATATTTCAGGATGCCTTTTTCACCATCTAAAAAAGTAATAGCGCTTTTGGTTGCTCCTGTGTTTTTGTATCCAATATCAAGCGTTACATAACCCGTTTGGTCACGGAGCTTAGAAATATCAATAGCCTTTTCACCTTCAGTTCCCTCAATTACAGGGAGATCAAATGTTTTATCACCAATTTTTAGTTGTGCTGTTTCCGACATAGAATATTTGTATCTGTAGCAAATGTAATTAAATCTGTGTATTAACAACACTTAACCTCAATTACAGTTTGTAAAATTTTACGTGCAAATCTATTAATTAAACGCAGTTTTGCCCCATGCGCTTCATCAATTTATTGTTAAAAAAACTTTTTGATTGTGCACCTTAAAGAATATCCGGAAAGTAGGGTAATTATGCGCTTTTAATTGGTACGTATGGCTTCAACAGGGTCGAGCCTTGAAGCAAAGTACGCCGGGATAATTCCCGAAATTATACCAATCCCTAACGAAAAGCCTAACCCTTTTATAACATTATTAATGTCAAGCACCACTTGTACGTCAAATATGGCCTTCACGCCAAAGGTTGAAAAATACACCATGATAAGGCCAACCAAACCACCAAGCAAACAAAGCGCTATGGATTCAATTAAGAATTGCAGTAATATAAAATAGTTTTTTGCTCCTAATGATTTTTGGATACCTATAATATTGGTACGTTCTTTTACCGATACAAACATGATGTTGGCAATACCAAACCCACCAACCAGCATGGAGAATAAGCCTATAATAAAGCCCCCTTTGTTTACGATGCTAAATAGGTCATCCAACGCGTTGGTGAGCATGGTAGTTCTGTTCAGGGAAAAGTTATCTTCCTGCCCCGGCCTTAAGCTTCGTATTGAGCGCATTAAACCCTGTAATTCACTCTCTACATCATCTACGGGGATACCTTTTTTACCGCGGACAATAATAGATGGCCTGTATTTTTCGTTTTGAATATCAATCAAATTGTGTGCAAAATTAAGGGGCAGCAGCACTTCTTTATCGGTTGATATGTTGAGCATATCCTTGCCCTGCTTTGCAAAAACCCCTACCACAGTAACATAACGCCCCATCACCTTAATTTCTTTACCTACGGCATCACCCGCGGGGAAAAGATTTTGCGCTATATCATAACCTATATTAACTACCGGAGCACCGGTTTTTGATTCCATATCGGTAAAATACCTGCCGCTTTCAAAATCAAAGTTCCAGGTTTTATCATGATCTTTTGATGAGGCATCTATCTGCGCACCATCAACCGTGTTACTTTTATATTTAATGGTACGGTTATCAATTGAGATTTCGTAGGATATGGCTGCGGCTGTTTGGCTGCGGCGTTGCAGCTCGTCAAAATCCCTTAGCTTTGATACCGGCCTTTGCAGGTATTTCCACCAGGGAAAATCACTACCTCCTATCCAGGGCCATTTTTCAATATAAATACTGTTGTTTCCCAGTTTATCAACACTTTTTTGCAGGTTATTGCGCAAGGTATCTACCGCCGAAAAAACCGCTATAATGGTAAATATCCCTATGGTTACCCCCAGTAACGAAAGCATGGTTCGCAGTTTGTTTTGACGTAAGGCATCGTAAGCAAACAAAAAACTTTCCCTGAAGAGTTTTAAAAATAACATACAACTTATTTTGATTTCAATGGTTAATGATTCTATTGTGCAGTTTTTTAGCCTGTATCAACAACAATCAATTTTTAAATGTAACGTTATGGAATATTTTGTTTTTTAGATGCGGTAACAACAGTTAAGTTACATTATTTTTTAGTTAACTTGACCAATATTCTAACCTAAAACGGTTCATAAAAAAATCGGTGAAATTAACAAAAAAAATTTATACATTTGCGCCCTTGAAAATTCATTAATAAAGCATGAAATTATCTCAATTCAAATTCAATTTACCAGAGTCATTAGTTGCACATACTCCATCAGCCACCCGCGACGAAGCTCGCTTAATGGTTTTACACAAGGATTCAGGAAAAATTGAGCATAAAATATTTAAAGATGTGCTGGATTATTTTGATGATAAGGATGTCATGATCCTGAACAATACTAAAGTATTCCCAGCGCGTTTATATGGCAATAAAGAAAAAACAGGTGCTACCATCGAGGTATTTTTACTGCGCGAATTAAACAAAGAACTCCGTTTATGGGATGTATTGGTTGATCCGGCCCGTAAAATACGTGTTGGTAACAAACTATACTTTGGCGATGATGACCTTTTAATTGCCGAGGTTGTTGATAATACCACCTCCCGTGGCCGTACCATACGCTTTTTGTTTGATGGTACCGACGAGGAGTTCCGTAAAAATGTGGAGATACTGGGCGAAACTCCGCTTCCGAAATATATTAAACGCAAGGCTACCGCCGAAGATAAAGAGCGTTACCAAACTATTTTTGCTAAGCACGAAGGCGCTGTTGCCGCACCTACCGCGGGTTTACACTTTAGCCGCGAGCTGATGAAACGCCTTGAGTTAAAAGGTGTTGAATTTGCCGAGGTTACGCTGCACGTTGGTTTAGGTACTTTTCGCCCGGTTGAGGTGGAGGATCTGACCAAACACAAAATGGATTCTGAGCAGTTCATTATCGAGCAAAAACAAGCCGATATCGTGAACAGGGGTATTGAGCGTAAAAAACGCATTTGCGCGGTTGGTACCACTTCTATGCGTACCATTGAATCGGCTGTATCGGCAAATAAAACCTTGAAAGCCGCTAACGACTGGACAAGTAAGTTCATTTTCCCGCCATATGATTTCAGCATCGCGAATTGCATGATCACCAATTTCCACACGCCTGAGTCAACCCTGTTGATGATGATCTGTGCTTTTGGAGGTTACGAAAACGTGATGAACGCTTACGAAGTTGCCGTTAAAGAAAAATACCGCTTTTACAGCTATGGTGATGCCATGCTGATCATCTAAGTTTTAGATGTGAGATATAAGATTTGAGATATGAGATTAAGTTTTCATATCTCATTTTTTGTTTTAGATATTAGCGCTATTGAAATTAATCACGAAATAAACTGATGACCGATCCTCATCTCACATCTCATATCTCACATCTCATATCTAAAAAAACTTATGCCCTAATAGTGGCCGGAGGCTCGGGTACCCGTATGCAGGCGGCCGTTCCCAAACAGTTTTTGTTACTGAATGGATTACCTGTTTTAATGCATACCATCAGGGCTTTTGAACAAACAACTGTAAACCCTGATATCATCCTGGTTTTACCTGAAAGCTATCATGATTACT
This sequence comes from Mucilaginibacter sp., assembly GCF_039207105.1. GTDB lineage: Bacteria > Bacteroidota > Bacteroidia > Sphingobacteriales > Sphingobacteriaceae > Mucilaginibacter. The sequence continues at coordinate 11,213 of NZ_JBCECK010000124.1, read as the reverse complement.
GGCGTGAACTATGCCAAACGCACAACCTTACCACTCCGCACCTTTTGGTTGCTGGCGGACAAACACGCTTTCATTCGGTAAAAAACGGGCTTGATCAAATAACTGATGATGATGCTTTGGTAGCGGTTCATGATGCCGTGCGCCCGCTTACCAGCACCCATATAATTGAAACATCGTACTTACATGCCCAGCAATACGGAAATGCCGTTACGGCCGTTAAAAGCCGCGATTCGGTAAGGCAACTGGTAAACCATACTTCTGTAAGTTTAATTCGGGATCATATTTACCTGATACAAACCCCACAAACTTTTAATGCCGGGTTGCTCAAAAAAGCATATGAGCAATCTTATACCGAAAAATTTACCGATGACGCGAGCGTGGCCGAACAATACGGCATAGAGATACAGTTAACAGAAGGTGATTACCAAAACATTAAGATCACCTTTCCGGAAGATATTGCTATTGCCGAACTGCTTTTAAATAAAAAACCATCTGCTTAAATAGCAGATGGTTTTTTATTTTGTTCTGGAAATTGGGAATGTTATGCTCTTCTGATAATTCCTAAAAGCACGGCAATAACAGCTATAACCAATAAAATATGGATCAGACCGCTGGCGTGATTAAAGAAAAAACCAAATATCCATCCTATTACCAGGATAACTGCGATAATGTACAATAGACCTCTCATTTTAGTAAGTTTTAAGTGATAATGATAAAATATTTAAGCATTATTACTAAAATCATTCCAAAAAGTAGTGCCCACAAAAAAACCCTTTTATAAAGGGTTTTTAATGCTGTTAATATTCGTCTTCGTTAAAAAAGAAATCGTCTTTAGTCGGATAGTCGGGCCAAATTTCCTCTATATTTTCGTAAGGTTCGCCATCATCCTCCAATGCTTGCAGGTTTTCTATAACCTCAACAGGAGCTCCTGAACGGATAGCGTAATCAATTAATTCATCTTTTGTTGCGGGCCAGGGCGCATCTTCAAGGTGAGATGCCAATTCAAGTGTCCAATACATGTTTCTCTATTTATAATTATTCAGTAAATTAACTTTTTCGCAAAAGTATAATATTTTCAATTGGAATATCAATATTTTTTTTCATATTATCAAATCCGGGGTATCCATTGATTTTCAGGTATTTTACCATCATTACCAATTTTACGTGCCAGGGTGAACAGGTAATCGCTCAACCTGTTCAGATAAATATTCACTTTTTCATCAACGGTACTTTCCTCTGCTAAGTGAACGGTTATCCTTTCGGCCCGTCTGCAAATACATCTTGCAATATGGCAAAACGAAATGGTATTACTGCCTCCTGGCAAAATAAAATGACGTAACTCAGGCAAATGCTCATTCATATTATCCATCTCCTGTTCCAGCAGTTCAACATCGGTCATATGCAGATCAGGTATCACCATTTTTGACCTCTCCGGATCTGCCGCCAATAAGGAGCCTATAGTAAACAATCTGTCCTGAATCTGCTTCAATACCTCCTTATCATGAACGGCAATATCCTGATCGCGGATAAGGCCAATGTACGAGTTAAGCTCATCAACCGTGCCATAACTTTCAATACGTAAATGATGCTTGGCAACACGGGTGCCTCCTATTAATGATGTAAACCCTTTATCGCCGGTTTTAGTATAAATCTTCATGCTTTTATCCGTTGAGCTGTGCATCTTTGTTTTAACAAAACATATAACTGTTAAACCCGTTTGCACTTGTAGTATAATTTTTGCTAAGGAAGTGTAAATTTTTAAATGATAGGCTTAAACTTGCATTTATAATACTGTGAAACTTGTTATTAATAAAATTATGAAATCCATCATATTATCATCTAAATTAATAATTGTACTTTTTTCGGCATTGGTAATTTCAGCGTTTAGTTGTGGCAACAGCGGCAGCACGGGCAGCAGCAATAAGGATAGTTCACAAACTGCTGCTAACACACCGCCACCGCAAAAAAAGGCTTCCATATCAAGCCTTTTAACCGAACAGCAATTTAACGAACTTTTTCCGCAGCGCGATAAGTTTTACACCTATGCTGCCTTTGTAAAAGCGGCCGACGAGCTGGGCCAAATATCTATCAAAGTAACCCGCCGTGCCCTGTCGGTTTATCAGTACATACGCACAGATAAAAAAACAGGCAAACCCCAAATTGTTCGTCAGGATCCGGACTGGAACGAGAACTGGGCCAAGCAGAAACCTGATAGCACTTTTGCTGTTGATTACGGTAACTTTTGCTCGCAGTTTGGCGCCGAAGCCAATAAAAAAGAGCTGGCCGCCTTTTTTGCACATATAGCCCATGAAACCCGTCACGGCGAAAACGCCACTTACACCGATGGCCTCATGCTGATACACGAAAGCAATACCGCCCTAACCTATATTGCTGAAAGTGACGAATATCCTCCTGTTGCCGGTAAAAAATACTATGGCCGCGGCCCAATGCAACTGAGCTACAATGGCAACTATGGCCTGGCATCAAACTGTATTTTTGGCGATCCTAAAATATTGTTGAATAATCCCGATCTGGTAGAAACCGACCCGGTAGTTGCCTTTAAAGCTGCCATTTATTTCTGGATGACACCCGAAACTCACAAACCATCGGCCCATGATGTAATGACCGGCAAATGGCAGCCCAACGCGGTTGATAAGGCCAAAGGCCGCACACCCGGCTTCGGCATGACCATCAACATTGTAAACGGCGAGGTTGAATGTAACAAAGGTGATAACATGTACAACATGAATGACCGTATTGGCTTTTACCAGTTCTTTTTAAAGAAAATGGGACTTACCGATGCCAACTGTGCCTGCTCATGTGGTAAAATGGAGCCGTATAAGTATTAATAGCAATAAAATTTATAAAAATTAAAGCCGGTTTAACATGATTAAACCGGCTTCATTTTTATATGGTTTTATTTTTCTGGGTTTAAATTCTTTTACCCTACACCTCCTCAACCCGGCGGTTTACTGTTTGAATTTCAGTATTAATGTAGTCTTTTTCAACCAGTCCGTCCCGCATACGTACAATACGGTGGGCGTGCATGGCTATATCCTCCTCATGCGTTACCAGGATAATGGTATTGCCTTTGGCATGTATATCTTCAATAAGGCCCATGATCTCGATAGATGTTTTGGTATCGAGGTTACCGGTAGGCTCATCGGCCAAAATAATGGATGGATCGTTAATAAGCGCACGCGCTACGGCAACACGCTGCCGTTGACCGCCTGATAGTTCATTCGGTTTGTGATCTATACGGTTACCCAGGCCCACATTTTTAAGGGCATTGGTGGCACGCTCGGTACGTTTTTCTTTACTGATACCGGCATAAATTAAAGGCAGGGCCACGTTATCAAGCGCGGTATTACGGGGCAATAAGTTAAATGTTTGGAAAACGAAACCGATCTCGGAGTTACGAACTTCGGCCAGCTCATTATCGGTCATGTGGCTTACGTTGATGCCGTTCAATATATATTCACCTTTGCTTGGCGTATCCAGGCAGCCTAAAATATTCATCAGGGTTGACTTGCCCGAGCCTGATGGGCCCATCAATGCTACAAATTCGCCTTTGTTAATAGTAAGTGATACCGATTTAAGCGCATGGATCACCTCGGTACCAATTACGTATTTACGCCCGATATCGTTAATGGTTATTAAAGGTTTGGCTGTAGCTATCTGCTCCATTTGTATTTTCTATTTTGACTTCGGATAGGTATGTTTTGTTACGGTTTTAAAGTCAAAATTAAAAATTCAAAGGTTCATTAAACTAACAAGCAACCGTCAGTTTTGACTTTTTATTTTTGAATTTCGACTTATTTCTCGATCACCTTGGCAACCAGAAAATAATCTTCATCATGTTTAGGCGCGTTTTGTAAGGCCTCTTCATGGGTAATTTGCTGTTTTACAACATCCTCACGCAAAACATTAACGTCGCCTGTCATGTAAACAAGCGGTTCAACACCCGATGTATCCAGTTCATTCAGTTTGGCCATAAAATCAAGTATCTTGCTCATATCCTTGATCATTTCCTGCTTTTCCGTTTCATTAAGCTCCAAACGGGCCAGATGTGCTACTTTTTCAACTGTTTCTTTATCTATGGTCATGCCTGTTGCAGTTTTTTATCAATAATATTATAAACCTGGTTGCGCAGTGCGTCGGCATCGTCTAATGTCAAATGAGCCGTTTCAATGGGTTTATGTACAAATATATCACAAATTCCGGGTCTGCTGCCAAATTCTTTACCGGTATCCCAAAGCACTTTCCAGGTATCCAGTGATGTAACCGGAATTATAGGCACCTTCATTTCAATGGCCAGCCTGAAAGGGCCGTTCTTAAATTGGTGTAATGTTGGCGGATAAACATCCGGAATAGTGGCTTCCGGGAAGATCACCACACTTACCCCCTCCTTTAATTTTTCGGCAGCTAACTTAAATGCCCGGAACGACGACATTTTGCTATCCCGGTTAACGGTGATATCAATGGTATTGAAAAAAAAGTTCAGTACATAGTTATCCAGCAACTCTTCCTTGCCAATAAAACAATGATTATTATGCAAATTGGTGCTCACAGCCGATACATCCAGATTTGAGGTATGGTTAGGGCATATCACATAGGTACGGTTCCAGTCGATAGGCTCTTCATAAGTGGCACGGTAAAAAATGCCCGCGACAGCCGAACTTACAAAAGCTATCCCCCGCCTGAATTTATTGATGTATTGATAATGCTTCGGATTTTTGCCCAGCAGGTACAGCACCGGCCAGCAAAGTATAAAAAAGAACGCGACACTATACCTGTAAAAATAAGTGTGTATCCTTTTCAACATCAATTTCATCGCGACCAAAATTAGAAAAAATACTCACTTTAGCGCAAGCTAAACTATGGCGGTCGACTGCGTTTGATCAAGTTGCTGTTTCATAACATGATACACTTGATCGCGAAGAGCATCCGCATCGTTTATGGTTAAATGCGACGTTTCAATAGGTTTATGCACGTGATATTTACAAACACCTGGTCTGCTACCGTACTTTTTACCATCGTCCCAGAAAAGCTGCCAGGTATTTATTGCCGTTACCGGGAGTATAGGTATTTTTAAGTCGATAGCGAGCCTGAAAGGGCCGTTTTTAAACTCCTGCAGCAGGGGTGGATAATCATTGGCAATGCCTCCCTCCGGAAATATGATGAGCGTTACCCCGCTCTGCAATTTTTCGGCAGCTTTTTTAAATGCCCGGAATGACGACATTTTACTATCCCGGTTAACCGGAATATCAACCGTACGAAAAAACAACCTCGTCACGATGCCGTCTTCCAGTTCCTGCTTACCCATAAAGCTGCAATTGGCATTTACCAGGGTACACATGGCATTGATATCCAGGTTGGAGGTATGGTTTGGGCAAACAATATAGGTTTTTCTCCAGTCAACAGGCTGCTCAAATTCAAAACGATAAAAAATACCTGCAAATGCCGAACCCGTTATAGCCCAGCGGCGCCGAAGGCTGTTTAACCTTTTAAAACGTCCGGGTTTCAGAGAGCAGTAATAGAAAAAAGGCCAGAATATAAAATAAAAAAGCGCTACGCCAAACACATAAAAACCCAGGTGCGCCTTCTTCAATATCAATTTCATCTTCATCAAAAATAGAAAAAATACTTACTTTCGCACCCTATGGAAACTGTTGTTAGCGGCATCCGATCAACCGGAAATCTGCACTTAGGAAATTACTACGGAGCGTTGCAAAACTTTATAAAAATGCAGTCGGAGTTTAACTGCTTCTTTTTTATTGCCGATCTGCACTCCTTAACCACACACCCAACACCTGCCAATTTACACAACAATGTAAAACAGGTTTTGGTAGAATACCTTGCTGCGGGCATCGACCCGGAAAAAGCGACTATCTACGTACAGTCAGACGTTCCGGAAATTTCTGAACTATACCTGTACATGAACATGAACGCCTACCTTGGCGAGCTGGAACGCAGCACCTCGTTTAAAGATAAAGTGCGCGCCAACCCCGAAAATGTAAACGCTGGCCTGCTTACCTATCCGGTATTAATGGCCGTGGATATTATTATACATAAAGCTACCAAAGTACCTGTTGGTAAAGATCAGGAACAACACCTGGAAATGGCCCGTACTTTTGGCAACCGTTTCAACAGGTTGTATAACCATGATTATTTCCCTGAGCCTTTTGCTTTTAACTACAGCCATAACCTGGTAAAAATACCGGGGCTTGATGGCAAAGGAAAAATGGGTAAATCTGAAGGCGAGGGCAACGCTATATTTCTGAGCGATACCCCGGAGGCTATCCGCAAAAAGGTAATGCGCGCAGTAACCGATGCCGGCCCTACTACCGAAAACCAGACCAAACCTACGGAGATCCAAAACCTGTTTGATCTGATGGCCGTGGTTTCGACACCAGATACCGTAGCTCATTTTGACAACCTGTACAATACCATGAGCATCCGCTACGGCGACCTGAAAAAGCAGCTTGCAGAAGACATGATCAATGCTACCGCCCCTATCCGCGACCACATCAATGCTATTGCCGGCGATGCTGCTTATTTAAGCAAAGTAGCCAAAATGGGTGCAGAAAAAGCCCGCGAAAGTGCCGGCAAAACCCTCCGGGAGGTACGCGAAATTATAGGTTTCAGGAATTTTTAAGCGGTTATTGTCAGAATCAGAATTTGCCGATATTCTTTTATAATTCTGAGAATTCTGTAAATTAGGAAAATTCTGATTCAAACATTTACCATATATGCACATAGCTATTGTAGGAAACATAGGCGCCGGCAAAACCACCCTCACCGAAATGCTGGCACATAATTACGGATGGGATCCTTTGTTTGAAGCTGTTGATAATAACCCCTACCTGGAAGATTTTTACAGCGACATGAAACGCTGGAGCTTTAATCTGCAGATCTATTTCCTGAACAGCCGTTATCGCCAGATCATCGATATTCAGAAAAGCGGGCGCAACATTCTGCAGGATAGAACCATTTATGAGGATGCATACATTTTTGCCGAAAACCTGCATGATATGGGCCTCATGACTACCCGCGACTACGAAAACTATAAGTCGATATTTGAAAATATAACTGAATACATTAAACCGCCTGACCTGCTGGTTTACCTAAAAGCATCAGTACCTACCCTGGTAAATAATATTCAACGCCGCGGCCGCGAATACGAAATAGGCATCAGGATTGATTACTTATCCAAACTAAACGAGAAATACGACAAGTGGATAAAAAACTACAAACTGGGTAAGCTGTTGGTGCTTGATAAAGATAACTTGGACTTTGCCAACAACACCGAAGACATGGCCACCATTGTTCAACTTATTGAACGGGAAATTAATGGGCTATTTTAGGAAAGGGTTTTACGTTGGACGTGATACGTTTTACGTTGAATACCACAAAACAAGACCTGAAATAATCCAGTTAGGTTAAAACGTATTACTTAAAACGTATAACGTACCACATAACAAATCATTCATATTTTATAAGGCTATACGTATTACGTACAACCTAAAACGTACAACGTAACAAATGAAAATTCTCGGCATCATACCCGCTCGTTATGCTTCTTCCCGTTTTCCGGGGAAACCTTTGGTTGATATTGCCGGCAAAAGCATGATACAGCGTGTTTATGAGCAAGCCAAAAAATGCAGCAGCCTGAGCGAGGTTATTGTGGCTACTGATGATGACCGCATATTTAACCATACCCAGGCCTTTGGCGGTGTAGCCGTTATGACTGCCGACACACACCAAAGCGGTACCGACCGCTGCGCCGAAGTAGCCAGCAAACATCCGGAATACGACGTGATCATCAACATTCAGGGTGATGAACCTTATATTGATCCCGAACAGATCACCAAGCTTACCGCCTGCTTTAATGATACCGATACGCAACTGGCTACCCTCATTAAAAAGATCAAAACCGAAGAAGAACTTTTTAATAATAACTCGCCCAAAGTGGTGGTAAATAAGCTATCGGAGGCCGTTTATTTTTCACGCTCGGCCCTGCCTCACATCCGCGGGCAACAACCGGAGAACTGGTTAGAATTTTACACCTTTTTTAAACACATAGGCATATACGGCTACCGCGCCGATGTATTGCAGCAGATAACCAAACTCCCGGTATCATCACTGGAAAAAGCTGAAAGCCTGGAGCAACTCCGTTGGATAGAGAATGGTTACCGCATTAGAGTAGCGGAAACCGAACTGGAAACCTACGCTGTTGATGTGCCAGAAGATTTACTAAAGTTGAAATTATAAGAATGTTAGAAGACTTCCGAAGTTTTAAAAACTTCGGAAGTCTTTAATAAAAATTACTGTCTGTTCAGCAACGCCGCGAACTTATTTCCGTAATCGTCCAACTGCGCCTGAAAGCGGTTGTGCAAGGCAGTTTCCTTGTAATATTTAGCGGTATCAGCCAGTCCGTTCAACACATATAATTGGTATTGCACTTCGTTGGCATTTAGTGCTTCTGATTGCTTTTGCAGCAAGGTGTAGTTATAAGCAAGTTGATCGGTCAGGTAATCATCAATTCCTTTTACGTAGCGATTAGCAAGCTCTTTATCATTTAGTCTGTAAGCCACTTGTGCCAGTTGTAGTTTACGGTGAGCAGAGTCAATAGTTGGGTTAATATCCGGCATTTCCTGATCAAACTTATGCAGGGCGTTCAGGGCAAGGTCGTTGTGACCATCTTTAATTAAGCCTTGTGCCAGGTCATGAAAAGTGGTTTCTATATAAGGGTAAAACTGGGTTTTAGATACATCGTCAAGATACCGGGCATGTTTAAAATTACCAAACCTGAATTTGTTCATCACATTATTGTACATCACCAGGCTGTTTACTTTACTTAATTGATTTTGCAGTGAAGTATCTGCCTTAAAGGGTATCACCTGGTACACAAAACCCTCCTTGTACATGTAAGGCTGCAAACCGCCCATATTATCCTGCCCAAAGCCTATGCTAAAACAGATAGGACGCTTCCAGTTATTATGCGCCAGTATATCCATAATGGCCAGGTTATCCTTAAACATAAAATTTTTGTTATACGTCCACTCCATGCTGTTGCCGAGCTGACTTTTTTGGGCGGCGGTAACCATACCATTTTTTACCAGCTCATCGGGGTTAACGGCCAGTTTAAAGTTTTTGGTTGGCAGGTAGTTCATGGTTTCGCCATTCTGGTATTCTACCTTGGTGCGGCTATCGTCGGATGTGATGAAATCAAAAACCTCCTTTACATTAACCGAGCCCGGTATTTTAGCATCGCTGTAGGCTATTACATCGCGTACACCTTGTTTGTATTTATCAAACGGCATAGTAATAGGCAAAGGAGCCGATTGGTTCATGGGATGGCCCATCTGGCGGATATACCAATCCATCCCCAAAAGGCTGTTACATACAATACGTACATCGGGTCTCACCCCTTCTACCTCTTGAGTATACCAGAGCGAGTAGGTATCGTTATCCCCATAAGTAAACAAAATGGCGTTTTTAGGGCACGATATCAGGAAATTATAGGCCATGTCGCGGGCCGTGGTCTTGGTTGACCGGTCATGTCCCGCCCACTCCTGCCGGGCCAGCAATACCGGAGCTATCAGCAAACATACAACTACCGAAGCCAACGCCGCCCCACGGGCATTTACTTTACGTTTAACGAAGTCGTTAATAGCCAAAACGCCCAGGCCAATCCAAATGGCAAACGCGTAAAAGGAGCCCACGTAGGAGTAATCGCGCTCACGGGGCTGCAGATTGGCCTGGTTCACGTACAACACGATGGCCAGCCCGGTAAAAAACCAAAGTAGAGTTACTACCGTAGCATCGCCTTGTTTACGCCTGAAGTGGTAAACCATCCCTAATAAACCAACAACCAGCGGCAGCGCATACAAAGGTGTATAAGTATTTGAATCCGTAACAGATTTAGGCAAGTGCTTAGCGCCATCGAACCATCCCGATGTCCAGTTACCATCAATGCTTGCTGTGCTGGTTTGGCCGTCGGCATCGTTGTAGCGGCCAACAAAGTTCCACAGAAAGTAGCGCCAGTACATCTGGTACATTTGCCAGCTCAGCATCCAGCGCATATTATCAATAAAGGTTGGTTTGTGGCCATCCGCCAGGTTAAGCCATTGCTTGTAAAACTGCACGTTCTGGTCAAAATCACTGTCGCCCTCGGTGCTGTGCATACGCGGGATGATGGTATTATGGTCAAATATATAATTGGGTCTTTTGCCGGCAACCTCATAACGGTTACGGCCCTTACGGTACATGGCGCTACCCTCTGTTTGATCAATAATCTTAGCGTCATATAATGGGCCGTAAAGCAATGGCGTTTCACCGTATTGTATGCGGTTAAGATAGCCGTTCAGCGTAAACGCATTATCCGGATGCGAGTTGTTCAGATTGGTATTGGCACTGGCGCGGATAGGGATATAGGCAAATGAGCCATAGCCAAAATAAATAAAGGCTAAACAAACCAGCGCCAGGTTTAAGGCAGGCTTTTTATGTTTGATGCTGTAAATAATACCTGCGGTAATTGCAGCTATAATAAGCAGGAAGAAAACCACAGCTCCGCTGCCAAAACTGAAACCCAAACTGTTTACAAAAAACAGATCGAAATAAGCCGCGCCTTTGATGGTATATTCCCTGATGCCGTATTGCACCAAACCCAGTATTACAATACTGACCATAAAAACCACAATACCCTTTTTTAAAGTTGGTGTTTTAAACCGGCGCAGGTAATAAACCATAGCGATGGCCGGAATGGTTAACAGGTTAAGCAGGTGTATGCCGATAGATAATCCGATGATGTAAGCGATCAACACGATCCATTTATCGGCCCCGGGCTCACCGGCATGGGCATCCCACTTTAAAATAGCCCAAAATACCACCGCCGTACATAAGGACGATAGCGCGAATACGATGGTTTCTACCGCCGAAAACCAAAAGGTATCCGTATAGGTAAAAGCCAGGGCACCTACCAACCCTGCGCCCATGATCAGGATCAGCTGATGAGTTGTCGCGGTTTCATCTTTACTGATAAGCAGTTTTTTGGCCAGCGCGGTGATCGTCCAGAATAAAAACATCACTGTTGCGCCACTGGCCAGCGCCGAACCTAAATTAGTAAAATAAGCCACTTTGGTATTATCTCCAAACGATAATAATGAAAATGCCTTGCCCAGCATGGCAAACATGGGGTAACCCGGTTG
>NZ_JBCECK010000123.1:0-15739 GCF_039207105.1 Mucilaginibacter sp. | reverse complement strand
GTGCGAGCCTGCGCGAATTGGTATCAAAAAACGGTATTAACTTTTTTTACGGCCAATGGATAGCCGACTATCCCGACGGGGAAAACTATTTGTCGGTGTTTTACTCCAAAAACAAAATACCTTATGGGCCTAATTATACCGGCTTTAACAATAAACAGTTTGATGCTTTGTTTGAGCAAACCTACCATGTGAAAAATGATTCTGCAAGGTATGCCCTGTATCAACAAATGGATCAAATTATGATGGATCAATCACCGGTGGTGGTGCTTTACTATGATAAACTGGTTAACCTTTACCAAAAGAACATTAGCGGGTACAGTCTTAACGGGCAGAATTTGCTGGTGCTGAAAAGAGTGAAGAAGAGTCCTCCTGCTCCCTAAAGAGGAGTTAATATACTATCTATAAAAATGAATTTACCTATGAATGAAAAAGTAATTGGCATAATGGGTGCCATGCACGAAGAGATCAACAGTGTGCTTGAACTAATGACCAGTGTGGAGGAGTTCTCTTTCGGCAAAAGAACATATTATACAGGGACTATCAACGGAATTAAAACAGTGCTGGTTTTCTCGAGATGGGGCAAGGTTGCAGCCGCCACAACAGTTACAAGCCTGATCACCCGCTTTAATATTACCGACCTGATATTTATCGGTGTGGCCGGAGCTGTTGACCCTAAACTAAAAATAGGCGATGCCGTTATAGCCGCCCGCCTTATTCAGCATGATATGGATGCCCGGCCTTTAATGCCCCGGTTTGAATTACCTTTATTAGGTCTCGGCTATTTAGAAACAGAGCCAAGGCACCTTGCGGTGGCGCAGCAGGCAGTTGAAACCATGTTTAATAATGGTATCAAAGCATTTATCAGTCAGGAAGAAATTGAACGCTTTGGGTTAAATGCCCCACGTTTGTATACGGGCGATATTGCCAGCGGCGATAAGTTTTTTGCCAGTCAGGAAGATAAAGAAACATTGCACGCCGCACTCCCTGAAACCTTATGTGTAGAAATGGAAGGTGCTGCGGTGGCCCAGGTTTGTTACGAGTATGAGGTGCCTTTTGTAGTTATCCGGATAATTTCAGATGAGTGTAATGAAAATTCATCTATTGATTTTCCGGATTTTATTCAAAATGTATCCAGCAGGTACGCTCATCGTATCATTGAGAACATATTTGAATTAGGGATCAGCTAAGAGGAGGTTATTATGAGTTAATGGTGCCATCGAGTATTCTTTCAATTTCTTCAGGAAGAATCTCCTTGGCATACTCAGAATAAGGGTTTAATATTAGTGTTTTATCTCTTAGGGCTTTAAGAAGGCTTTCGCCCGTAAGTTCCAGAAAATTTACCTGCTCTTTAATTATTCCTTCATCGAAAATCCTGTTCGTTGATGTAAATATGGGTATTTTATGATTTTTTAACTTTACGATCTGGACCTTTGTACCTTGAGTTGTAATAGAATATCCCTCGGGAATTGTATTAGTATTATGAATAACAAATAGTTTTTCAGTTAATATTCTTTCATAAAGCTCAGTACGATAAGCAGGGTCAATAACAGCTTTTTTTAAAAGAATTTCAAAGCTGTATTTTCTTCTTTTAACGATGTTAAATAATGCCATAAGGTTTTGGGTAATTAGCTCAAAATTAGAAACTTATTTTTAATTCTGTTGTCTCCCGGTCACAATTTATCTTCACAAAAAAAGCCTCCCTTATCAGGAGGCTTTTTAAATATTCAACATTCCGAAATAGAAATTTCGATATCCGAAATAATTACGATGCCATTTGTTTGCGGATAATGTTCAGCGCGCCACCGGCTTTAAACCACTCAATTTGCTGTGCATTGTAAGTGTGGTTTACCGGGAACGACTCTACCGAACCATCTTTGTGGTTCAATACAACGGTTAACTGTTGGCCTGGGGCAAAAGTAGTTAAGCCGTCAATGTCGATAACGTCATCTTCCTGAATTTTATCGTAGTCGTTAGTATCAGCAAAGGTGATACCCAACATACCTTGTTTTTTAAGGTTGGTTTCGTGGATACGGGCAAATGATTTTACCAATATGGCACGAACGCCCAGGTGACGTGGCTCCATAGCCGCATGCTCACGTGATGAACCTTCGCCATAGTTTTCATCGCCTACTACAATGGTACCGATGCCATGCGCCTTGTAATCGCGCTGGGTGGCAGGTACAGGACCATATTCGCCGGTTATTTCATTTTTAACGCTATCAGCAGTGTTGTTAAAATAGTTGATAGCACCGATAAGCATGTTGTTAGAGATGTTATCCAGGTGACCGCGGAATTTCAACCATGGACCAGCCATAGAGATATGATCTGTTGTACACTTGCCTTTAGCTTTAATTAACAGTTTCAGGCCTTTAATGTCGGTACCTTCCCAAGGAGTAAATGGCTCTAACAATTGCAGACGTGATGACTTTGGATCAACAATAACCTGAACTGTGCTGCCATCTTCGGCCGGGGCCTGATAGCCTGCATCTTCAACGGCGTAACCTTTAACCGGCATTTCAATACCTTGTGGCTCGTCAAACTTAACTTGTTCGCCGGCTTCGTTGGTAAGGGTATCAGTTAATGGGTTGAAAGTTAAATCACCTGCGATAGCAAACGCGGTAACAATTTCCGGAGATGCTACGAAAGCGTGTGTATTAGGGTTACCATCCTGGCGTTTAGCGAAGTTACGGTTAAACGAAGTGATGATAGAGTTTTTGCGGGTAGGGTCGTCTGTATGACGGGCCCATTGACCAATACATGGTCCGCAGGCGTTAGCCAATACCACACCGCCCATATCACCAAAAGTATCTAAGTAACCGTCGCGTTCAACAGTGTAGCGTACCAGCTCAGATCCCGGAGTAATGGTGAACTCAGCTTTGGTTTTTAATTTTTTATCGATAGCCTGTTTCGCTATAGATGCAGAACGGGTAATATCCTCGTATGATGAGTTGGTACAAGAACCGATCAAACCAACTTCTAATTTCGCAGGCCAGTTGTTTTCTTTAACAGCGGTAGCAAATTTAGAGATGGGCCATGCCAGATCCGGAGTGAACGGACCGTTTACATGTGGTTCCAACTCGCTCAGGTTAATTTCGATCACCTGATCAAAATATTGCTCAGGATTAGCATAAACTTCTTCGTCGCCGGTCAAGTGTTCAGCAATAGCGTTTGCTAATTCAGCAATGTCACCACGTTTAGTACCTGAAAGGTAAGCAGCAGCTTTTTCATCATATCCGAAGATAGAGGTTGTAGCGCCAATCTCAGCACCCATGTTACAAATGGTACCTTTACCTGTAGCTGAAAGTGAACGTGCACCTTCGCCAAAATATTCAACGATAGCACCGGTACCACCTTTTACGGTAAGTATACCAGCCACTTTTAATATCACGTCTTTTGCTGATGTCCAGCCAGAAAGTTTACCGGTTAACTTAACACCGATCAGTTTAGGGAATTTAAGCTCCCAGGGTAAACCAGCCATTACGTCGCAGGCATCGGCACCGCCAACACCAATGGCGATCATACCTAAACCACCCGCGTTAGGCGTATGTGAATCTGTACCGATCATCATACCGCCCGGGAAAGCGTAATTTTCTAAAACAACCTGATGAATGATACCTGCACCGGCTTTCCAGAAACCAATACCATATTTATCAGAAACCGAAGCCAGGAAATCATAAACCTCACGGTTTACGTCAACGGCTGTATTTAAATCGGCAACGGCGCCAACTTTTGCTTGTATAAGGTGATCGCAGTGTACGGTAGAGGGTACAGCAACCTGCGGGCGACCAGCTTGCATAAATTGCAGCAATGCCATTTGCGCTGTTGCATCCTGCATGGCCACGCGGTCTGGTGCAAAATCAACATAATCTACTCCACGGCTAAATGCTTTTTGAGCATCGCCTTCAGAAAGGTGGGCGTATAATATTTTTTCGGTTAAAGTAAGATGTTTACCGGTCGCTTTGCGGGCAGCATCCACACGGGTGCTGTAGCGGTCGTAAACTTTTTTGATCATATCTAAATCAAAAGCCATTTGTATTTGATTTTTAGGTGAAAAGTAAAAGAAATTACCACCAAATTCACGATGTGAACTCAGTGCGGCGAATTTACAAAAATTACACCTAAAACCTGTTAGTCAATCGGGTAAATGTTATTTGGAGAGGTTCTAAATAGAAGCAGGCGTCTGAATCAGAATTTGCAGAATTGAAGAATTTACAGAATTGAATTTGGTAGGTCGTTGCTGTTGTTTGAATGAAATAGAAGATGGTTATTTCGACGAGGAAGAAGGAGCAATATTCTGCACAATGCAATCTCTAAGCGCAAAAGATTTCTCTTTCGCGTTATCCGCATTCCCTCTCATGCTCCCTCGAAATGACAACCGTTTTGTTTCTTGCAGGGCTAACAATAAAAAAATATCCAATATAAATATGCTTTTTCCCTTAATTCGCTTTTATGAAAATAACGATAACCGAATACCAGGATAGCTGGCCTGCAATGTTTGCCCGTGAAAAGGAACAGATCAACAACATACTGGCATTTTTACATCCGGTTATTGTCCATATTGGCAGCACATCTGTACCCGGGCTTTGCGCTAAACCGATCATTGATATCATGATCGGGGTAAAAAATGCCGATGATCTGGATAAAACCATTGAACCTATGCGGCAGGAGTACACCTACGTAAGAATGTATGAACCCGATTGGCCAGAAAGGCGTTATTTCTGCAGATACAAAAGTGATGACGGGAGAACAGTACCATCTCTTATTGATGTAGGTGATAGTCCCACGGTTAAGCAGGGGTTAACCTCTTTAACCCACATCCATACCTTTGTAAAGGATACTGATGATTGGATTAGACATATTGCTTTCAGGGATTACCTGGCTGCTCATCCAAACGAACGTGATGCTTATTGCCGGATTAAGCAAGAGATATCCAAAGCCGAGTTTGACAATATGATAAGCTACAATGATGCCAAGAACGACTTTGTAAAAAATATGCAGCAAAAGGCGTTGAAATGGTATAAGTAAATTTTTATGAATTGGGATTTACAGAATTAAAGAATGAATAGAATTATACGCTCCCAATAGCTTTGAACTCTTGGCCTGACAGGGCTAAACTTACATCATTATAACCACAAGGTACGCTAAGCTATTGAGGTCATTATTTTATTTTTTACGAAGTCTCTTGCTAATTGCAAATCAGGGTTATTAAGAATATCTTTTTCCAAGACTTTATTTACCCATTTTGGTCCGTGAAGTGCAAAACTTTTATCAAAAGCTTCAATCTCTCCAATATCAAGGACAAAAATACCTTTGGCTTCTAATGCAGTATTTAGTTCGTTATAGGCTCTTGTCGCTTCTCCGGATGGAATAAACGATTTTCCATTTAATTTAGCTTCAGACCACGGTGAGGCTTTTTTGAGCTTATCTTTAATTCTTGATATGTCATTGTCGGAAACGGTCTTTTCAGTAATCTCAGTAAAAATTGATTCTATGGCTTCTTTTAAATCCGATCTATCTAATTCTGGTTTCTTTTTATCAATAGCATTTTTTACTATTCTGAAATTTTTCTCAATATCAAGCCAATTTCCACCAAAGCCTTCAAACATATATCTAATTGGATTTTCATTATTGAACAGATCAAAATCACAAATTACTTTTAACGGAACATTTATTTTTTGTAAAGCATTAATTACTATTGGGAAACGATGTTTACCTCCACATTGAACGAATAAAATGTCAGGTGCTGTGTCGCCTTTAGCTTCTGATATAGAGGTTAGAATAGCTGAAAAAAAACGGCAATCGGAATCGCTTTCACATACTACTACTTCTGAATGAAACAAGCCATCTAAAATATTGGAATGTCTAAGTAGCGAGTCACTCCATATATTCTTAATTTCATCATTTTGCAGTAATGAGTATGTATTTATATCATTTTCTCTCTGTATTCGGATAATATTTAATCGCTCGCCAGCGTAATCTAATAATCCTTTTAAAAAATGTTCGCTATGGGTAGCAATAAAGAATTGCTTATCCAAATCCAGTTCTTTAGAAATCATTTGACCAAGGAGCTTGGCTTGCGGTGGATGCAGGAAAGCTTCTGGTTCATCTACTATATTAATCGACATATCTCTTGCATATAAATTTAAAAAAACGTTCGTAAAACTTTTCATGCCATCTCCTTGCTCATGTAACAAAGGAAGCTTCGATAATTCATCTAAATATTTTTCAGATACGCGATCATTGATAGCATCGTATTCCGGAGCTTTACCGACATGTAGTGGAACTAAGCTACCGGCTCCTCTATTTACAATTATATCTTTTCCGAAAGCGTTTTTGAAATAGCTATTAAATTTAAACTCCATGCTATCTCTTCTTTGTATAATATGAATAGCGTGCTGAGGAGGAGCGGTGAGGCGATTTATATTTTGAGGCGGTGATATCCCATCAAGTCTTTGACTGGTAAATAGTTGTTGTGCAAAAAAAGGTTTTGCGTCTCCCAAACGGCTGGTTAAATGACCAAACGCGTAATTAGTGTTAGCTTTGTGCAATCTTCCTCCAATTGTAGTGAAAAATGCGCTTTCATGAATTGGAAATTGTTCTAAATAACCCAAAAATGTATTTTCATCAAAAGGTACATTTATAGATAACGTTTTTACTAAAATTTTGCTTGAACTCACATTTGACAATAGGGAGTCAATATCCTTTAGTATGGCACTTTTGCCTGTATTATTAGGACCTACAAAAACATTTATAGAGTTTTTTTTAAGATTAAGATTGTAGTCATTTTTGAAGGTTATTTTGTCAATCCAAAGATGAGGTTTCATATATTTTTTTTGCTAAAATACATTTTATCCGTTATTTCAATACCCCAAACTCATATCCCGCCTTACTCCAGGCTTCCAAAGCTTTCGGTAAAACGTACTTAACCCGGTCATAAGCCTTCAGGCTATCGTGAAAAACAATGATAGAGCCGGGTTCGGTATGCTTCAATACATTTTGCAGGCAGGCCTTGGGGCTTAGGTTAATATCAAAATCGCCGCTTAGTACATCCCACATCAATATTTTAATATCCGGCCGGACGGTTTGCAGCGCTTTAATTTGTTGTCTTTTAATGCGGCCGTAAGGGGGGCGAAAAAGCGGAGTGTTCAATACTTCATCGGCCAGTAAAAAATTATCCCGGTAGGTTTCGGTATCTGTTTTCCAGCCTTTTAAATGATTGTAGGTGTGATTGCCTATGGCATGGCCATCGTTGGTTAACTGCTCAAAAATATCGGGATGCTTGTTCACATTATCGCCTATACAAAAAAAGGTGGCTTTCGCATTATATTGTTTTAAAATATTTAATATGTGTGTTGTAACAATTGGTATAGGGCCATCGTCAAAAGTGAGATAAATGCAGCGGTTAGTTGGTCGGTTAATTTTCCATATAAGTTCGGGATATAGCTTTTTAAGCAACCAGGGTGTTTTAACCAGATACATATAAAAATCGAGAGTTAAATGTTTAATTTAAAAATAAACAAAAATGAACATTGCAAGGTAAGCATCCGATGCTTACCATTGTAGCAGAAAAACTTTATGAAACCAAAACTATCACTACCCGTAAAAACAACTCTCGTTTGCACTTTTCTGTTTTCGGCACTCAGTTTTCATGCTAAAGCCCAGGAAGTAATTACCTTACAGAAAGCAATAGACCTAACCCTTGAGCGTAACCTCACCATTAAGCAGGCTCAGTTTACCGAAGCCTTGTCTGATGAAGATCTGAAACAGTCAAAATACAATCAATTACCCAACGTTTCTGCAAATCCGCAGGGAACATTCAATTTTGGCCGTAATATTGACCCATCTACCAACCAGTTCATTAACCAGCGTATATTTGCCATAAACGGTAACGTAACCGCTCAAATTACTGTGTTTCAGGGTGGGCAGTTGCGTAATCAGGTAATTCAAAACAAAATATTGCTTGATGCCAATAAAACTTCTACCGCCAAAGTTAAGAATGATTTAATACTGAACGTGGTTACTACGTTTTTACAGGTGTTAACCAACCAGGATCTGGTGCAGGCCTCAAAACAGCAAATTGAAATTTCAAAGCTGACTTTAGACCGTGCGCAAAAAAACTTTAACGTAGGTAATCAAACCCTGGCCGATCTGTCGCAAGCCAAAGCCCAGGTTTCAACCTCTGAACTGGATTATACCAATTCAGAAAACCAGCTGGAGTTATCTATGCTTACTTTAAAGCAATACATGGAAATGAACCCGGCTACCGAAATAGCTGTTGAAAAACCGGATATCGGCAAAATGAATGATATTAAAACACTGTACGACCCACAGGATATACTAAAAACAGCTTTAACGGTAAACCCTGATGTATTGCTTGCCGAAATTCAGCAGAAATCATACGAGCAAGCTATCAGAGTTGCCCGGGCTGCTTATTATCCTACCGTTACATTGTTTGGCCAGGCGGGTTCATACTATTCAGGTGCTAAAAATGTTCCGTACAATACCGCACTCACCGGGCAGTTTAGTCCAATTGGTATTGTTCAAAACACACAGCAGGTAGTTGTTGCACCAGTTGCCCAAAGTTTATTCAAAGCCAATCCGCTTTTTACACAATTTGGCGACAACTTTAACCAGGCAGCCGGTGTAAGTTTAAAGATCCCTATTTTTGGTCAGTTCAGTGCACGTACCTCTGTACGTAAGGCAAAAATACAAGCGCAAAATGCCGAGGTAACTGCTCAGCTGGCTCGTAATAACCTAAGTAAAATTATTTACCAGGCAGTTTGGGACCTGCGTGCGGCTGAAAAGAAATTTACATCAACCACGCAAACTTATAATGCCAACAAAGACGCATTTAATATTACACAGCAACGTTTTACAGTAGGTTTGGTTAACTCGCTTGATTATAATACCTCATTAACCAATCTGAACAAATCGCAGTTTGATATGATCGAGGCTAAATATCAGTTGATATTCAGGAGTAAGGTAATTGATTATTACCTGGGTAACGCAATAACGCTTTAATCAATAAGCATAATTTAAAACATCATAAGAAATATCCAATCGCATAGTCATGGGAAAAACTACTAAATATATTTTGATTGGCCTGGGAGCAATAGTTGTGCTGCTTATCATAGCAAAAGCTACCGGTTTAATTGGTAAACCAACCCTAACCCAGATAGCTACTGAAAAAGCTGATGTGCGCGAAATAGATGAAACCGTATCAGCCAGCGGAAAAATAAAACCACACGTGGAGGTTAAAATAACATCAGAAGTATCTGGCGAGGTTGTGGAACTACCTATAAAGGAGGGTGATGTGGTTAAAAAAGGCCAGCTGGTTTGCCGTGTACGCCCGGATATATTAAAATCGGGCTATGACAGGGCTGTGGCATCATACAGTACCCAGAAAGCCAGCGTAGGCAACTCGGCCCAGATGTTAAAGCAGGCTGAAGCAACATTTGTTAACCAGGAAGCTATTTTTAAACGCAGTAAAACTCTTTTTGACAGCAAGGTGCTTACCGTATCCGAATATGATAATGCCAAAGCCAGTTATGAAAACGCCAAAGCCAGTTTAGAAGCCGCCAGGCAAAACCTGGTAGGGGCACAGTTTGGCTTGCTGCAGTCATCAGCATCGGTTAAAGAAGCTCAGGATAACCTGGCTAAAACAAGTTTATATTCTCCGGTTGATGGTGTGGTGTCAAAACTGCTGATTGAGAAAGGTGAGCGTGTACTGGGTACCCAGCAATTTGCCGGTACCGAGATCATGACCATATCTGACCTGAGCAAAATGGATGTAAATGTTGATGTGAACGAAAACGATATCAACCGCATTTCGTTAGGTGATGGAGCTAATATTGAGATCGACGCGTTCCTGGGTAAAAAATTTAACGGCTCTGTAATTGAGATCGGGAGCTCGGCCAACGTAATAGGTACCACTGCCGATCAGGTGACTAACTTTACCGTGAAAGTGCGTATAGATGCC
This sequence comes from Mucilaginibacter sp., assembly GCF_039207105.1. Taxonomy (GTDB): domain Bacteria; phylum Bacteroidota; class Bacteroidia; order Sphingobacteriales; family Sphingobacteriaceae; genus Mucilaginibacter. Next base: position 5,760 of record NZ_JBCECK010000123.1, on the reverse strand, counting down.
AATTCTTACGCCAATTTATTGAAAAAGACGGTTGATAATCCTTCACCTTTCCGCCCGGGATTAACAGCTACGGTTGATATCAACACCAATCACGTTAAAGCCATGTCGGTTCCTATCCAGTCTGTAACTACCCGTGACGAAAAAAAGGAAACCAATGGCCCGCCAGCTAAGGATGATGATAAAAACAAACCTGCCATTAGTGCCCCGGCAAAAGAGTATGTGTTTATATACAATGCGGGCAAGCTGAAACAGGTGCAAGTAACCACAGGTATTCAGAATGATACTTATATACAGATCTTATCTGGTTTAAAAGGCGGCGACGAAGTGGTATCTGCCCCATATTCGGCCATATCAAAAACATTGGCCGATGGCATGATTGTTGAAAAGGTTGATAAATCAAAACTGTTTAATACGGAGAGTAAGTAACTATTTAATAAGCAAAAGAGACACATGTAATGTGTTTCTGCAAAAGGTATCATAGAGACGCATCACACGCGTCTCTTTTTTGATATTGTTTGGTGTTGTCATCATAAGTTTACGGATGGTTTTTAATTCCCTCCCCGGGGAGGGGGGGAATTGTGCAATGGCAGGGAGGGGTTTATAAGACATTTCAATGAATAACCGCGTCCAATAAAACACCTCCCTACACCCTCCCAGGGGAGGGAATCGCACCTACCTTCACTTTTTATCCCTATTGTCACTAACAATTCCCCTTACACCTTTAACCCGCCAAAAATGCTAAACAGCATTACGCTTAATACAACAAGGGTTATCAGAATGTAGAGCTTATCTTTTTCAAACACGAAACCTACCAGCGAAAAAAATATGCGCAAAATGGGGGTGGCTATCAGTACTAAAACGCCCAACTGAATAATGCCCTTCGCGTTAAATGATTCTGCACCGCTAAGTATTTGCCCGAAGGTAGTAAAGCCTGCCTTTTCACCAATGAATACATGGTAGTGTGGAATGGCGCTGTGTTGGTACTGGAACAAATAAATTATACCGCCTATAAGCACAATCAGGCTCGCGGTTACTACACCATACCTGAGCAGGTAACCAATCAATTTTTCAATATCCTGATCAGGGTCCAATGTTTTTGAAAGTATCTTTTTCATGACGATAGGTTTTAAAATTTGTGATTATAGCCGTTAAATATCATTTCGACGGCAACAAAAGTGATGGCAACGCAAAAGATATATTTAAGTACTTTAGGGTCCATCCGAGTAAGTAATTTGGAACCGGTGAAAGCCCCGCCTAACACGCCTAACATTACCGGGAAAGCGATGCCTGGATCCATATAGCCTCTTTGCAGGTATACTATAGCACTGGCCGCAGCAGTGACACCGATCATGAAATTACTGGTAGTAGTACTCACCTTAAAAGGGATGCGCATGGTTGAATCCATCGCCAACACCTTTAGCGCGCCTGAACCAATACCTAAAAGCCCTGATAAAACGCCGGCTAAGGTCATGATAGAAAAACCTGCACCTACATTTTTAAGTTTATACTCCACCTCGCCGTCTTTGGTAGGATAGCTGCTGTTTAGTTTTAATTTGTAGGATAGTTTGCTGCCCTCAGTTATGGCTGCCATATTCTTTTTTCTGAGCGTCATGGCTGCCGAGAACAGCAATATGGCGCCAAATAATATAGCTATGGTATTAGTTGGCGTATATACGGCAATTAAAGCCCCGCATACCGCGCCTACAGTGGTGGCCATTTCCAAAAACATGCCCAGGCGTATATTGGTAATGCCCTCCTTAATATAAGCACTGGCCGCACCCGACGAATTGGCTATTGATGCCAGCAATGCCGCACCAATGGCATATCGTATATCTACATGGAATACAAGGGTTAGCAATGGTATAACAACTACCCCGCCGCCTAAACCGGTAAGCGAGCCAACCAAACCGGCCAGGTAGGCCCCGGCCAATAAAATCAAAGTGAATGTTAGTATGGTCATGATGAAAGTATTAATAATTATTATCTAAAATTTGCTGTATCAGTTGGCCCGCTTGTTTAACTTTTTGAGCCTTGATGGCTTTAAACAACTGCTCATGTAAGTGATGGCTCATGGCGAAGTGGCCGATACCCTGTGCTTCCCGTTTTGAAAAGAAATCGCGGATGATGAGGGTGAAGCTTTCGTAAAGATCGGCCAGCACGTTATTGAGGGAGGCATGCGCTATGGCCATGTGAAAAGCGATGTCGGCATCAACGCAGGCCTGGCGATTTTCTGATTGTATAGCCAGTTTGCGGTTTTCAAGGCTTTGCTCAATTTGGGCAATATGCACCAACGAATTATTTTCTGCTGCCAGCTTTACTATTTCGCCCTCTAATAATTTACGTACAGCGTTGATCTGGTCAAAATCAGCACGTTTCAGGCGTTGTTCAATAGTTTCTGTGTTTACAGATGAGTTTACAAAAGTACCCGAGCCCTGCTGTACTTTTAATATGCCTGCTGTGGCCAGTGTTTTAATAGCTTCCCTGATAGATGATCGGCCTACGCCGTACAATTGCATTAATTCAGGTTCGGCGGGTATTTTTTCATTAAACTTGAACTTACCCTGCGCAATGTCATTTTTGATGAGCTTGATAACACGGTTGCTAAGCGATTCTCTTTTTTCCATAACGATGAATTTAACACTACAAAGATATGATGTTTTAAATTAAACATCTGATGTTTAATTTAGTTTATGACATTGAGATGAAAAGCGGGTAGTATATCGGCAAAACTTGAATAATAAAAAAATCTAATAGTAGAACTCTGAGTATGAGGGCAAAATGGGCATCATATTTGATTTAGTTTTACTCTAAACTTAATGACTATGGGATTTGGACGATTACTTAAAGTAGGAAAAGCGCAATTTGAAAAGGTTCTTTTAGGCCTTATAAAGCGCAAAAACTATAATGTGCATTATAGTTATACCAATATGGATTACTATATAAGTGGCGATGATGCTACGCTGAATAAACTGCAGCAGGCTTTAAGTCACTAAATGGTGTCCTGAAAAAACAACAATGGCAATGGCGGAGAAGGCATATATAATAGAAATAGAACAAAGCATACACAACGATTTCTTTCTCAGCTTTGCTGACGAAACCTGTGGTGTTTCACTATGTCCTGTGCCTTATGCTACAGGCGAATATGTTTTCACCACCAGCATGTTGCTTGCCCTTATAGATTGCCTGGACTGGAATTTTTACCGTTTCTTTAATTCCGATGACGTCCTTACGGCCCAAAGAATGAAAAGTTTGAATGACCTGCTGGTTTACCTGAACCAACAGCTCATTCAAAATATGGTTTCTTAAAGCTGTTACATTACGCCCTGAAGGCTCAATACTGCCTGATCCAGAAAATTAGGTATCAGGGTTTGCCGGGTATGGGTTAATTTATCCGGATCGTTCAGGCGGTCGAGCATTTCGTTGTATTTTGCCTCGCCATGCTCGTTTACTACTTCCTGTTTTTTCTCATCCTTCAACAACAGGGTTTTCATACCGGTGGTACCTGCCTCGGGGTGAAACTGCGTTGCAAAAAAGTAATCATTATAACGGATGGCCATCATGGCCCGTGGCAGATCAATGTGCGGGCGTTCTTTTTCGATAGATACCAGCTGCATGCCCAATTCTGCAAAACGTTTTTCATCGGGGTTGATCACCTGCCAGCTGCGCGAGTCGACCGCGTAAAAAGGATTGGCAAGGCCTGCCAAAATAGGTTCATCGGTACCAGCCAAAGTTTTGTTTACCGGCAATACCCCAAATGAAGGCGAGCGGCGCATATTAATATCACCCAGTTTATAATGGCGGCACATGAGCTGAAAAGAGTGGCACACGAACAGCATATGCTTTTTGTCAGTATGGTTACCCTGGTTATGATCTTCCAGTTTATCGGTGAGGTTAAAGTATTTTTTCTCCCACTCGGTACCTTCGCTGATCAGCGGATCGCCGGGGCCTCCGCTTGAAATATAAATGTCAAAATCTGTTCCTGGCATTTCGCAGCGCTTGCGCACGTCAAAAATGCTGTAGCTTAAATTCAGACCGTGTTGTGTTTTGTAAATGTTTAAAATATCCTGGAAACCGCGCATCCCCTCGTTTGCTATCCCATCATAAAGATCAAGTATCGCTACCCTGATTTCCGGTTTAGTTGTTGCCATATTAGCTTTATTTTATTTTGTTAAATACGAGTGCGTCTTTGAATATCAAATTTGTCTTTATCATATCTATCTTCCTCGTCATAATAGTTTATAGTAAAGGAAAATTTGAAATCGCAATCGGTTAAAAAAAAAGTATTTTGATAAGTAGACTTTGCTGCTTCCAAACATTTATAAAGCGAAGATTGAGTATTAGCTTTAAACATTCCACATATCTCAACCTCGTCAACGAAAATATAGCACAAATCGTTTTCGTTTATGGAGTTGAATGTTTCAAATAAAAGTTTTGAATCTTTTAATGTTGCGTTACCTTCAATCATCTCATCATCACTTTTGACTATCGGAAATAATTGCTTTATACTATCCAATACTTTATCTGATTGTTCTAAGTCGATGTACTCTAAATCCTTTAGATTTAAGTTGATAAAAAATTGTTCGTAATCCTTTAACTTAAATCTGCCCGCATTTTTTCTAAGCAGCAAATTCAATCTTTCATTTCGCATAACCTCTTATAATCCCTTTAAAGTTTGCGAGGTAATATAGTCTACCACGTCTGCAAAGTTATTATTTTGTTGGTAAATGGCTAACTGCCTGTCGGCCCCGGTGCCGTGTTCCAGTATTTTATGCACGTATTGCAGGTCGTCGCGCGAACCCAGATCATCAACCACATCATCAACAAAGTCCAATAGTTCCAAAACCAGCGAACGGGTATTCACCTCCATTTCTTTACCAAAGTCGATCATCTTACCGTCGATACCATAACGTGCCGCCCGCCATTTATTTTCATTAATGAGGGCACGTGAGTAGGTGATAAACTTCATGTTTTGCTGCCTTAGTTTATAAAGCTTAGCACACAGTGCCTGGAACAGAGCGGTAAAAGCAATGGTTTCATCAACCAGCATAGGGCAATCGCAAATACGAAACTCAATAGTTTCAAAAAAGGGGTGTACGCGGATATCCCACCATATTTTTTTAGCATTATCAATACAGTTGGTTTTTACCAGCAGCTTAATATAGCTATCATACTCCTCCACGCTGCTGAAAACATCAGGTATGCCGGTACGCGGAAATTTATCAAACACCTTGGTGCGGAACGATTTGAAGCCGGTATTGCGCCCCTCCCAAAAAGGTGAATTAGTGGACAGCGCAAACACATGGGGTAAAAAATACCTCACCTGGTTGGCAATGTGTATAGCCATATCCCGCGATTGGATGCCCACATGTACATGTAAGCCAAAAATGAGATTTGAACGGGCGGCTTCCTGCATTTCATCAACAATTTCAAAATACCGCGGATGATCTGTAATCAACTGATGCTGCCAGTGCGAAAAAGGGTGGGTGCCTGCCGCGCCAATGCGCAAACCAATATCACCGGCCAACTGGGCCACGGTGGTGCGCAGCTTGCCCACCTCGGCGCGGGCCTCCTGGGTATTGCGGCAAATGTGGGTGCCCACCTCAACCACGGCCTGGTGCATTTCGGCCTTTACCTGGTCTTCATGGATCTTTTGGGCACTATCCACAATTTTTTGCTCATGCGATTTCAGTTCCCTCGATACGGGGTCAATCACCATAAATTCTTCTTCAACACCTAAGGTAAACTCGTTCATAATTGGTT
>NZ_JBCECK010000122.1:0-15749 GCF_039207105.1 Mucilaginibacter sp. | reverse complement strand
ATGCTTTACCCAAAAAATAGTGTTGATAAGCTGGGGTTTACCGAGGTAAAAGAATTAATAAAAGCGCATTGCCTGAGCGAAATGGGTCAGCAGATGGTTGACAAGATACAGGTGATGAGCAATTATGAGCTGATATCAAAATTTTTGAGCCAGGCCAACGAGTTCAAAAATATACTGGTTAATGATGCCGCCTTACCCATTCATCACTTTTTCGATATAAAATCCTTAGCCAATAAAGCCCGTATTGAGGGCGTATTTTTGTCGGAGGAAGAATTTTACCAGGTGCAAACTTCCCTGCAAACGGTATTTGCCGTAATCGCTTATTTCAGCGAGCGCGAGGGTTTGTACCCTAACCTGGAGGCCCTGTTTGAGCATTTGCCTATTGAAAAGGCCATCCTGAAAAAAATTGACGCCGTTATTGATCCCAAAGGAAAAATAAGACCCAATGCCTCGCGCGAGCTCAATGAAATTACGATGGGCATTGCCAAGGCCGAGCAGGAAGCCCGCAAAAAGATAGATCAGATATTTAAGGCCGCATCCGGCAATGGGTGGACCGCCGATGGCTCGCTCACCGTGCGCGATGGCCGCCTGTGTATCCCTTTGCTGGCCGAAAACAAACGCAAGCTCAAAGGTTTTATTCATGATGAGTCAGCATCGGGCCAAACGGTTTTCATGGAGCCGGAAGAGGTGTTTACTTTAAACAACCGCGTGCGCGACCTGGAATTTGAGCGCCGCCGTGAGATCGTAAAAATTTTAACCGCGCTTACTGATGAATTACGGCCGTATACGCCACTTTTATTATCCTATCATGGCTTGCTGACCAAGCTTGATTTTGTGCGCGCCAAAGCCCTGTTTGCCATTGATATTGAGGCCGAAATGCCGCAGGTGGTTAACGAGGCCCGGCTAAAGCTGTACAATGCCCGCCACCCGCTGCTGTTCCTGAATTTTAAGGCCGAGCAGAAAACCGTAGTGCCGCTGAATGTGCATATTGATGAGGGTACACGCATCATCGTGGTATCGGGGCCTAACGCCGGTGGTAAATCGGTATGTATGAAAACCGTGGGCTTACTGCAAATGATGGTACAGGCCGGTTTGCTGATACCCGCAGCCGAAGCCAGCGTGGTAGGGGTGTTTAAGCAACTTTTTGTGGATATTGGCGACGATCAATCCATCGAGAGCGACCTGAGTACCTATAGCGCGCACCTGAGCAAAATGAAAACCTTTGTGGAGGATGCCAACGGCAAAACCCTGATACTTATAGATGAGTTTGGTACTGGCACCGATCCGCAGTTTGGCGGCCCCATTGCCGAGGCCGTGCTGGAATCATTGAATCATAAAAAGGTGCGGGGCATGGTAACTACCCACTACTCTAACCTGAAAATATTTGCCAGCAACACTGATGGTATCGAGAATGCCTCAATGCTGTTCAACAACGTAGAAATGAAACCGCTTTACCAGTTGGAGATTGGTAAACCCGGTAGTTCATACGCCTTTGAGATAGCGCAGAAGATCGGTCTGCCAACCAATGTGCTTAATCTGGCTAAAAACAAAATAAGCGAAGGGCAGAAAAAAGTAGATACTCTGCTGGTTGATCTGGAACGCGAAAAACGCGAGATATTTGAAACCAAGCAAAAACTTGACCGCCAGCAGCGCAAGGTTAACGAGCTGCAAACGGAAAACGAAAAGCTGAAAAGCTACCTGGAAGAAAACAAGAAGGTGCTGATCAGGGAGGCGAAAGACCAGGCAAAAAATATTATTCTGAATGCCAACAAGCTGGTTGAAAACACCATATCTGAAATAAAAAGCAGTAATGCCGATAAGGAGGTTACCCGCACTCTGCGCGAAAACCTGAATACCGAACTTAAAAAGAATACCGTTAAGGTTGAAGCTCCAAAACCAAACCCCGCTGCTGACGAGGAATTGAAACCCGGCGACTGGGTAAAGCTAACCGACTCGGAAACTACCGGGCAGGTGATTGAGCTGATCAAAGATAACGTGGTAATAGCCATTGGCGATCTGCGTACCGTTGCTAAAAAGAAAAGGGTGGTTAAGGTTTCCAAATCATCGGTGCCAAAAGATATCCGCAGGAGCTTTAATTCGCATACGAATGACCTGGCCAGTTTTAGTCCGGAGATTGATGTGCGCGGTATGCGTACCGAAGATGCCCTGCACGCTATTGAAAAACTGTTTGACCGTGCGCTGATGATGGGCTTTAACAACCTCAAGATAATTCACGGCAAGGGCGATGGTATTTTACGCAAAATGATACGCCAGTACCTTAAAAAATATGATCAGGTAGATAGGCTGGAAGATGAACATGCAGACCGTGGCGGCGATGGTATAACTTATGCATATTTAAAGTAAATTAGCTTTTTAACAGGAACAAAGAGTAAGGATTCCTGGAGCAAGGATTAAAGACTTTTGGAATTAGGAGATATTTGAGGAACAATAAGCAAGGGTGATTGGATCTCTGGTTTTGTTAAGCAAATATTTACTCCTCCATCCTTGATCCTTACTCCCCAAATCCTTAATCTTTGTTCCACCAATCCTTACTCCCTAAAAAAGATGAGTTTAAAAAGTATTGCCCCCATGTTGTTTACCCGGCAGGTGAAGGATAGCGTTGATTTTTATATCCATACGCTGGGTTTTACCTGCGTTGGCTTTGATGAGGACTGGAGCTGGGCCACTGTAAGCCGTGATGATATTGAAATTATGCTTGCACTGCCCAACGCGCATGAAACCTTTACGGTACCCAAGTTTACCGGGTCGTTTTATATCCGTACCAGTAACGTGGATGCCATTTGGAATGAGCTGAAGGATAAGGCGGTGATATATTACCCCATTGAAGATTTTCAGTATGGTATGCGCGAGTTCGCGGTTTTTGATAATAATGCCTATGTGCTGCAATTTGGCATGCCTATATAACAGTGTTAATATCAGTTGAAATAACATGACTTTGTAATTTTTGAACTACCCGGTTTTGGGGATTGAAAGTGTCCGATTAATCTGTGAATTTTGCAGTAATGGATCAGCTGTTAAAAGGAAAAAGGATTTTATTGGCCCATGTGCCTCTTGAGGGGCATTTTAACCCGCTTACCGGGTTGGCTAAATTTTTACAGGAAATGGGCTGCGATGTACGCTGGTATACGTCGGCCATATTTGCCGGTAAGTTGGATAAACTGGGTATCAGGTATTACCCCTTTGTAAAAGCGCTGGAGCTTAATGGCCAAAACCTGTGGCAAATGGTACCGGGCTTAAAAGATGGTACTGCATCAGAAAAAGGCAGGCTTTACCTTAAAAACCTGTTTATCGATCGCTCGGTAGAGTATTTTGAAGATATCGCTGCCATTTATCAGGAATTTAAATTTGATTTATTGATTGCCGACAGTATGTTTTCGGCCATGCCCCTGGTGAGGTATAAACTCCATGTACCTGTGCTGGCTATTGGTATTGTGCCCCTGATTGAAGATTCTGTTGACGTGGCGCCCTATGGTCGTGCATTGCCTCCGGCTCATGACCAGGAAACCCGCGATGCTTACGCGCAAATGTATGTACAAAAGTATACCGGCATTAAAGACCTAATTGAGCATTACCGGGAGCTGTTATCAACCTATAGAGTACAGGTAAAAGGTTCATTTGTGTTTGATACCCTGGTAAAAGAAGCCAATATGTATTTGCAGATAGGTGTGCCGGGCTTTGAATATCCGCGCAGCGATATGGGCGATAACATTCGGTTTATAGGGGCATTATTGCCTTATTCGGCACCCTCCCAAAGGAAGGCATGGTTTGATGAACGCCTAAAACAATACAAAAAAATAGTACTGGTTACCCAGGGTACGGTTGAGCAGGACGTGACCAAATTATTGATTCCTACGTTACAGGCCTTTACCGGTACTGATACCCTGGTGGTTGCTACCACCGGCGGCAACAGCACCGCTGAGCTGCGCCAAAAATATGCGGCCGATAATATCATTATTGAAGATTTTATTCCGTTTGATGATGTTATGCCTTATGCTTCGGTTTATGTAACCAATGGCGGTTACGGCGGAACTTTATTAAGTATTAAGCATAACCTGCCTATAGTGGCTGCCGGAGTACACGAGGGGAAAAGTGAAATTTGTGCCCGGATAGATTATTTTAAATGCGGCATCAACCTTAAAACAGAAACGCCTACTACTGAAGCTATATACGCAGCCACAGAAACCATCATAAATGATGGTGTTTATAAAAACAGCATTACTGCCCTGAACAAGGAGATGGATGGCTACCACGCTTTAGACTTGTGCCGGCAATATATTAATGAGCTGTTACTGGCTTAATAAAAACTTTTGTGCTAACCGTTCAACTTATGCAATAAATATATAATATTGCAGGAGAGGTTGGTAAGTGAGGGTGCTTTTGTTTGAAAATCAATTATTGACATTTAAACTAAACCTTCCAATGCACAAAAGTTTTGGTGTTTTTTTATTCCTGGTATTGGCTGCCGGTTTAGGCAGCTGTATGGCTCAGAATGTAGTTCTTAAAAGTAAAGACAATCACATCCGTTATACGGGCCGTATCAGTATGACCGATGCCGCGGCCGAACTTTACTGGACCGGCTCATCCATCAAAATAAACTTTAACGGTACAGGTGCTTCTGCCTTATTACAGGACGAACGTGGCGATAATTTTTATAACGTTATTGTAGATGGCAAGGTGGTCAACATCGTCCATCCGGATGATACCAAAAAAGTTTATACCCTTGCGGAAGATCTGCCTGCCGGTGCACATAGCCTGGAACTGTTTAAACGTACCGAGTGGGCAATGGGTAAAACCATTTTTTATCAGTTTATATTGGCTAAGGGAGCCACTATTTTGCCAGCCTCCGAACCTAAAAAACGCCGGATAGAATTTTTTGGTAATTCTATTACCTGTGGTATGGCTGATGAAGATACCACTGGAAAAGATAGGGGCACCGGACCTTACGAAAATGGTTACCTGAGCTACGCGGCCATCACCGCCCGCCATTTTGATGCTGATTATGTATGTACCGCTAAAAGCGGTATTGGCGTACTGGTAAGCTGGTTTCCGCTTATTATGCCTGAAATGTATAATCGGCTCGATCCAAGCGATCCCAACAGCTTGTGGGATTTTTCAAAGTATAAGCCCCAACTGGTGGTGATCAACCTGTTTCAGAACGATTCATGGATAACAACCCAACCCAATAACGATCAGTTTAAAGAACGTTTTGGCAGCAAGGCCCCGGGTGCAGATCAAATCATCAAAGCTTATCGCGATATGGTTAAAAACATTCGTAAAAAATATCCTTCATCGCAAATTATTTGCATGCTGGGCAGTATGGATGCTACCAAAGCCGGTTCGCCCTGGCCAGGATATATTGAAAAGGCCGTTGCCGAATTAAATGATAAAAACATTTATACCCATTTTATACCTTTTAAAGGCACAAAAGGCCATCCCAGTGTGAAAGAGCAGCAAGATATGGCCGATGACCTGATCAGTTTTATTGATAAACAGATCAAGTGGTAAACCCGGGTTATTTAAACTAAAAACGGCCTGTCTGATCATTCAGACGGGCCGTTTTTAGTTTAATGCTCAACTTATTCGCCTACCTTTTGCTGGTCGGGCAGCTCATTAGGTCCCGGAATATTGGTTTGTTTATTCTCGCCTTTACCATCGTCGTCAGCAGTACCTTCGCGGTAAGGTTGCTGCGGATGCGGTTTCTGCGCTGATTTATCATCCTTATTGTCGCTGTCAGGCTGCTGGTCGGACTGGCCTGTTTGTGTGGTGGCATCCATTACTTGTCCATAGTTTGATTGCCCTGCCTGGTTAGGGTCGGTGAAGTTGCTGTTTTCGGGATGTTCCTCTGCCGGTTGCGTGCGCCTGAAATACTCGTTGGTATAGCCCGCCGTTTGCGACGGGTTAGCCTTGTCATCACCCGATGGGGTAAGGTTGTTCTGGCCAAAATTTTGGCCGCCCATGCCCTGGCCTTCCATGCCGGGATCGTCTTGCTTTTTCATATCGTCTTTGGAGGTAGGGAAGCCATGCTGAAGGTCTTCTTCGGTCAGGTTATCATCGTCGTCAACGCGGTAAGCGTTGGGTTTGCTGTCGGTATGTTCCGGATTATGATCGTCATTCTGGAACTCGTTATCTGATAGTGTCATTGTCTTTATATGTTGATGTATAATGATAAGGTTTGAATTTTCTAATTGTTTTATATTATTAATTAGTAAGTAAAATCAAGGTTAGAAATAGGAATCAAGAATCAAGGGATAAGAAGGGTTCAGAAATGTAAAATCTGATTGAATAATCTTATATCCTGATTCTTGACTCTTGATTCTTATATCTAAATTTGAGTAACCAATTATATAACATGAATAAAGTAGTTACTGACGCCGAAGAAGCTATCCGCGATATTCAGGATGGCATGACCTTGATGCTGGGTGGCTTTGGCCTGTGCGGGCTGCCCGAAAACTGCATCGCCGCTTTGGTTAAAAAAGGTACCAAACAATTAACCTGCATATCCAACAATGCCGGGGTCGATGATTTTGGCATCGGTCTGATGCTGAAACAACGACAGGTAAAAAAGATGATATCCTCATACGTAGGCGAGAACGCCGAATTTGAACGCCAGCTGCTTACCGGCGAACTGGAGGTAGAGCTGCTGCCCCAGGGTACGCTGGCCACCCGCTGCATGGCTGCCGGTTATGGTATGCCTGCCATTTTTACCCCGGCAGGTGTAGGTACCGAAGTAGCCGAAGGTAAAGAAGTTCGTAATTTTAACGGTAAGGATTACCTGATGGAAATGGCCTTTAACGCCGACTTTGCCATTGTAAAAGCCTGGAAAGGAGACACGATGGGTAACCTGGTGTATCGCTCAACCGCGCGCAATTTTAACCCGGTAATGGCTATGGCCGGTAAGGTTACCATTGCCGAGGTAGAAGAACTGGTACAACCCGGCGAGCTCGACCCGGATCATATCCATACCCCGGGCATCTACGTACATCGTATTTTTCAAGGTAAGGATTATCAAAAACGCATAGAGCAAAGAACTGTAAGGGCGAAGGAGTAAGGACTTTTGGAGTAAGGACGAAAGACTTTGGGATAAAAGAGCAAGGACAAAAGAATATGAGGCTAAATTAAAACATGTGTCATTGCGGGGAAGGAAGCAGATGCCTCACCCAACCCTCTCCAAAGGAGAGGGCTTTAAAAAAGTCTCCCCTTTTGGGGAGATTTAGAGGGGGGCTTCCTCGCAATGACACAGCTTATATAAGTAATAACATGCTTGATAAAACAGGAATAGCAAAGCGTATAGCTAAAGAAATAAAAGACGGTTACTATGTTAACCTGGGTATTGGCATCCCAACGCTGGTGGCCAATTACATTCCCGAAACGATGGATGTAGTACTACAATCTGAAAACGGCTTGCTGGGCATGGGACCGTTCCCTTTTGAAGGGGAGGAGGACCCCGATGTAATTAACGCGGGTAAACAAACCATTACCATGTTGCCAGGTTCGGCCATATTTGATTCCGCAATGAGCTTTGGGATGATCCGGGCCAGGAAGGTGAACCTCACCATATTGGGCGCTATGGAAGTAGCCGAAAACGGTGATATAGCCAATTGGAAAATCCCTGGTAAAATGGTGAAAGGTATGGGCGGCGCTATGGATTTGGTGGCATCGGCCGAAAATATCATTGTGGCTATGCAGCAGGTAAATAAGGCAGGTGAATCAAAACTGTTGTCACGTTGCACATTGCCGCTTACCGGCGTTCACTGCGTGAAAAAAATAGTGACCGAGCTTGGGGTATATGATGTATTGCCCGAAGGCGGCTTTAAACTGCTGGAGCGCGCGCCGGGGGTAAGTGTAGAGGATATTAGAAAAGCTACAGCCGGTAAACTGATCGTGGAGGGTGAGATACCGGAGATAGTTATTTAATTTGAAGCAGTAAGGGAATTGTAAATTAATGTGATTTTAAGCAGTCCGTGTTAATTGACTCTTACATTTGATCAAACAATAAGCTCTTTGTTGTAAAAACGCCATCACATGAAACTACGTACCATTGATGATTTTTATAAAAACATTAAAGCGGTAAGCCGTAATGAGGCAGTGCTTGAAGAAGTTTATGAAAGCCAGCCGGATATTGGGCATTTCAACGTGTTTGATATTGCTTCCCTTTATGCCCGCATCAGTGAAAGTAGTAAAATTGTAATGCCTTATAACCGCAGGGCCTATTATAAGATAAGTCTGATCAAGGGGCATAATATTGCTGAGTTTGCGGATAAGATCATCGACATTCAGCAGCCTGTACTATCCTTTGCCACTCCTAAAATTCCATATCACTGGTACCCTCAGGATCTGGATCAGGCCGGTCATTTCTGCATATTCAGTGATGATTTTTTTGTTCCCACTCAAAGCCGTTTACAATTAGATCAGCTTCCGATTTTTTCATCAGGAGCGCAGCCGGTTTTTCAATTATCGGCCGATGAGGTGCAGGAAATTGAACAGGTGTTTTTGAAGATGCATAAAGAGCTTGCTTCTGATTACGTTTTTAAATACGATCTGCTGCGTAATTTTGTGTTGGAGCTTATTCACTATGGGCAAAAATTACAACCTGTAGAGATACTGAAACCCGATAAGCAACACGCAACGGCCAGGGTTTCTTCGTTATTTATCGAATTGTTGGAACGCCAGTTTCCCATACAATCCGTTCAGGACAGGGTAGAGCTTAAAACGGCCAAGGATTTTGCAGATCGACTTTATATTCATGCAAATTACCTGAACCGGGCGCTTAAGGATACCACCGGAAAAACTACCTCAGAAATTATTGCCAACAGGGTAATTCAAGAAGCCAAACTTTTACTACAGCAAACCAACTGGGCTATCAAAGAAATTGCCTATAGCCTGGGGTATGAGGATGTAGCCCATTTCTCCAATTTTTTCAGAAAACAAACCTCTTTTTCTCCCATTATTTATCGCGGCCATTAATCTGTTTTGAATCTCGCAACGATTGGTTTGATGCGCGCAATAGCAGAATGCGTTAACCTCCCGAAATTTGTGCTATAATATTAAAGAGATGGCACACACAATCAAAAAAATTGCATTAGTAACCGGCGGAAGCCGTGGATTAGGTAAAAATATGGCATTGAATATTGCGCAAAAAGGCATAGATGTGATCATTACCTATAACAGTAAACAACACGAGGCGCTTGCTGTAGTTGATGAAATAAAAAAAGCAGGCGGCCACGCGGCAGCATTACAACTCACCGTAGGTGATATGGAAGCCTTGCCTGTATTCATGGATCAGCTAAAAACAACCCTGGCCAATGAGTTTAATACCGATAAGTTTGACTTTCTGATCAATAACGGAGGAGCTAACTTCGTGATCCCCTCATTTGCGGAAACCACTGAAGAGCAGTTTGATGCCTTGTTGAATATGCACTTTAAAGGCGTATATTTTTTAACCCAGAAATCACTGCCTTTATTAAATGATAACGGAGGCATTATCAATGTATCAACAGGCCTTACCCGTTTTGTTAACCCCGGATCAGGAACTTACGCCAGTATAAAAAGTTCAATTGAGGTATTAACCATGTACCTGGCCGCTGAGTTAGGCAAGCGAGGTATTAATGTAAATGTGATAGCGCCCGGTCCTGTTGCTACTGATTTCAGCGGAGGCCGGTTGAGGGATACCCCAGCTATTCAGGAGCATATTAAAGCTGTTACTGCCATACCTCGCATTGCTCAGCCCGATGATATAGGTGGTGTCGCGGCTTTCCTTTGCTCATCTGAAGCCAAATGGATCACTGCGCAACGTATTGAAGTTTCCGGAGGTATCCATCTTTAAAAGGTGTTTGATGCCTTTGATGGGCAGATAAGGGTAATGGATCAGATATTCCCTCCCTTGGGAGGCGCGCGGTAGCTTGTGTTATGGCAGGGAGGGGTTTCTGCGCTATTACATTGTGATGAAACCCCTCCCTGCACCTTCCCGGGGGAGGGAATCGCACAGCCCTCCGCTTTTTATCCGAAAACATTACCAAACAAAAAGGGATCTTCAATCAGAAGATCCCTTTTTGTTTTTTTGAGGAACATATTGGCCGAATACTAATGGCCAGTGATATTAAAATATATTCTTTCTCAATCCGGCCGATATTTCTTCGGTTACGGCAATAATGTCCTGGGCAACGTGGCTGTTGTTAGTGATGATCCTGTCGCACTCATCTTTGTAAGGTAGCAGGTATTCTTTATAAGCAGGCACCACGTGGTTTATCCATTTGTACATCACATCATCGTGTGAGTAGCCGCGCTCTATCAGATCGCGTTTAAGGCGGCGCTGCAGGGCAATATCTTCATCGGCATCAATGAAAACCTTCATGTCCAGCATGTCGGCAATATCCCTGAAATGCAGAATAAACAAACCTTCCACAATTAAAATAGGAGCAGGTTTGATTTCCAGCATTTTGGGAACAACAGTGGGATTGTTAAAGGTGTACTCAGGCTTAATAATGGTTTCATTATTAAAAAGCTTACTGATATCCTGCTGAAAATGCTCATGGTCAATAGTAGCTGGCAGATCAAAATTGTACTCCCTGTTTTCCTCAGGCGTCATATTATGGGCCACCGGAAAATAATAATCATCCTGCGATACCAGGCATACCTCATCGGCAGTAAAATGCTCCAGAAAACACTTCAAAAAAAAGGTTTTGCCAGATCCGCTACCACCGGCAATCCCAATAATATATGGTTTATTCATTCGGGTTAGGGCTGCCGTAGCTAATGTTTACGTGAATGCGTTTATCCAGAGCGCCTAATGCATCGGCGGTGTTCTTGGTCATTACAATAAGTACATCTTTGGTGGCTTCGCTATCTGTAAAACGGCCAACAACTTTGGCGTAGGTAGTGTGGTTGTTCATTGGGTTGGTGATCTTGATCACGGTGCCAATAGGGGCGCTGCGGTGCAGTACCAGTTCTTTTTTAGGGTCAAGGCTGGTGTCATCAATCCAGGTGGCTACACCGGTCTCGTTTTTCTCGTACAGGCCAAAGCGATTTGCTTTAAGTTTATTACCCGCGCTGTCAACCGTAGTGGAATCCTGCGTGGTGCTTACCACGGTAGCATCCTGTTTTACAACCGGTCTTTCTTCTGGCGGCATACCAGAACGTACTTTGATCACCTGGCCGGGAGTAAGCGTGCTTGAAGTTAAATTGTTCAGTTTGGTGATATCCTCTACAGAAGTACCAAAACGTTTGGCTATGGAATATAAAGTTTCACCGGCAGATACTTTGTATTGTTGTACATTATCCTGGTTAACAGGTTTTTCTGGCGTAGTATCGGCAGCTTGTGTAGTAGTGTTTGCAGCGGCTTGTTGTACAGGCGCCTGAGCTTGCTGCTGAACAGCAGGCTGTGTGGTTTGCGGTTTTGGCTGCTGGGCTACCGGCTGCTGTACCTGTTGTTTAGGCTGTGCCTGTGGCTTGGTTTGCTGCGGAGCAGGTTGTTGAGCAGCTGTGAACGATAATTCGGTTGGTACTTTGATAACACCGCCAATTTTAAGCGGGGCGTTATTGTTAAACTGCATAATAGTTTTGGCGCTTACATTGTAGCGGCGGCCAACAGAGTAATAGTTATCTTTCGGATCAAGTTTGTGCAATACAACCTTTTTGCCGTTCAGGTTCTCAACGCCAACAGAGTCGGCCAGTGGGTTTGCAAAAAGGGATATGGAAAGTGTAAGTAGGGGTGTGATCAACAATAAAATCTTGAATTTCATAATAAATTATAATACAGTAACTTATAAGTTTAAAACTACCAAAACTGATCGTTCTTTTAAATAGATCAGGTTATTCTTATGTACTACAAACGCCTCAGGCTGCATTTTTTGTATATGGCTGTTTAACAAATCCTGATATACAACCGCGCCTTCACTGTTCATAATATATAGGTGTTGCCTTAGTTTTTCTTGAAAAAACGTGTGCAAAGATACAATTCTATAGGTATTGTATTCTATATAATGTACCGTATTTGTATAAGGTTGTTCGGGTAATGTATAACCCTGTAAAAATGAGGCTGGCATGAGCGGAGCGCTGTTAATGTAGCTGGGCGGGGGCAGGTCAATAACAGGCTCGTAGGCTCTTAAATTACTCCCCGTTCGCATATTGGCCAAAAATAATTTGCGGGGTTGCAGCTGTGCATTATATACTATGGGGCCGTTAATGCTCAGGTGGTCAAAGGCCAGGGTATAGTTGCTCCAAAGCGTGTTGCCGGTAACGGCGTCAATAGCTACAAGGCCCTTATGTACAGGCCCTGTGGCCGATTCATAATGATGTAAGAGTAGTACACCATCGTAAGCAGTTTCCATGCCGGTAAGCCAGCGTTCGGGGGTGCTAACATCCGTGAAATTAATCTTCCCGGTAAGCAGGTTTACCGATCCAAAAGCTGTTTGTTTTTCTTCGGTGCTGCGTAATTCAACCAGCAAATTATGGCTGATATCATCAATCTCCATGCGCCACACGGGCCAATTAAATTGCTGGTTAATGAAGGGTTGTAACGCTGTCATAAAGTGCACAAATATGGGCATTAAAATTAAATGTGTTTATATTTACCAAACATTGAGGCTATGCCCTTGTTGTACACTAAACTCACTATTTACATATGAACGCTAAAGAAATAAGCCTGGAAGAAGGTAAAGTAAAACCTGTTGTTGACCACCTGAACGACCTGCTGGCCAACTATCACATTTACTATCAAAAAGTACGCGGATGCCACTGGAATGTTAAAGGTCAGAATTTTTTTACCCTGCATGTGAAGTTCGAAGAATTATACACCGCTGCTTTAACCACCATTGATGAGCTTGCCGAAAGGATACTTACTTTGGGTAAACCACCTTACAGCACCTTTAAAGATTATATTGAAACAGCTCAAATTAAAGAGATACAAACCATTGGCTTAAAGGATACCAAAATGGTTAAAGCCATTATTGACGATCTGGCTATTTTAATTGCCAAGGAAAGGGAGATCATGGAGATCACGGCCAAAGCCGGTGATGATGGCAGTAATGATATGGTGAATGCCTTTATGCAATTCAACGAAAAAAATACCTGGATGCTGCGCTCATTCGTGAACGAGGACTAACACCCATCCATCTATTATTAAAAGCCGCGGACACATACGTTCGCGGCTTTTTTATTGATAATCGATTATTAGCGCAAACGTTTACGTAGAATAAACAAGCGAATACTTTTGATTTAAAAAAGATACATTGTAGACTTGCCTAACCAAAATAAACAAAGCCTTGAAAGTAATACATAGCGTACATCCTGAAGATTTTAAAAATTACCAGACAGCACAGATCAGGGAACGATTTTTAATTGACCACCTGGTGCAAACCGATAAACTTAACTGTACCTACACCCATTATGACCGCATGATAGTAGGGGCGGCCCATCCGGTAGCTCAAACCCTTACGCTGGAAAACTACCCTAACCTGCGTGCTGATTTCTTTTTGGAACGCCGCGAAATAGGTATCATTAACGTAGCAGGTGATGGTATAGTTACTGCCGACGGAAAAAGCTTTGAGGTAAACAAGTTGGATTGCCTGTACATTGGTAAGGGAACAAAAAACGTAACCTTTGCCAGTAAAAACAGCGCTGAACCAGCGGTTTTTTACCTGCTTTCTGCCCCGGCGCATGCAGAGTACCCAACTACTTTAATGACCAATAATGATGCAGCCAAAGTACATACCGGTGCCAGCGAAACCGCTAATAAACGTACCATTAATAAATACATTCACCTGGAAGGTATAAAGAGCTGCCAGTTGGTAATGGGCTTAACCATACTGCATGAGGGCAGCGTTTGGAACACTATGCCTTCGCATGTGCACGACCGCCGTATGGAGGCTTATTTTTATTTTGATGTGCCTGCTGGTCAAAGGATATTTCATTACATGGGCGAAGGTCAGGAAACCCGCCATATACTGATGGATAATTACGAAGCCGTGGTATCGCCACCCTGGAGCATACACTCGGGTAGCGGCACGGCCAGCTATAGTTTTATATGGGGCATGGCCGGCGAAAACCTGGATTATACCGATATGGACGCTATTGCCATTCCCGACATCAGATAATTGAACAGTTAACTAAAAAATATTAAAAACATTGGAAAATTCATTTTCATTAGCCGGTAAAGTAATTGTAGTTACAGGCGGTACCGGCATTTTGGGCGACGCATTTGTAAACGCCATTGTTGAGGCTGGCGGCGCGGTTGGTATACTGGGCCGTAATAAAGAAGTGGCCGAAGAGCGTGCCAATGCAATTAACAACAACGGCGGTAAAGCCATTGCCCTGGTTGCTGATGTACTGAAAGAGGACGAGCTGATAGCTGCTAAAAATAAAATTGTGGAGGCCTTTGGTCGCGTAGATGGCCTGGTGAATGGTGCGGGTGGTAACATGCCTGAAGGAGTGCTTGCGCCCGAAGAGGACATTTTTAAGATGAACATAGCCGGCATGAAAAAGGTGCAGGAGCTCAACACCTGGGGGACCATTATACCTACCCAGATATTTGGTGAAGCCATTGCTACTACTTCAGGCGCAGGAAGCATTGTAAATATATCGTCAATGAACTCTAAACGTGCTATAACCAAAGTATTGGGTTATAATATAGGTAAGGCAGCTGTTGACTGCTATAACCAATGGTTCGCGGTAGAGCTGGCTAACCGTTATGGTGATAAGATCAGGATGAACGCTTTGGCACCCGGCTTTTTCCTTACGGAGCAAAACCGTTACCTGTTAACCAAACCCGAAGGTGGTTACACCCAGCGTGGCGAATTGGTGATCAAACAAACTCCCTTTAAACGTTTTGGCCACGCCGATGAATTAAAAGGCGCGCTTACCTGGCTGCTCAGCGATGCATCGGCATTCGTTACCGGATCAATGATCTGTGTAGATGGCGGTTTCTCGATATTTGGCGGGGTGTAAAATTATAAACTGCCTCTTTAAAAAATGTCATTTTGAGTGAGCTGAGTTGGCTTGAGCTCTGGAGCAAAAGAGAAATCTTAAACGCCATACCAGCGAATTTGCAGGGTGTATAAGATTTCTCGCTATCGCTCGAAATGACATTCATTTTTTCTCTACTTATGGTCTTAACCAAACCTTGTCCTGGTCCAATTGTATATCTAATAAAGCACTGATGATGAACCTAAAACTAACCCTTACTTCACTGCTGATTTATGCCGGTTTTACTGGTAATGCTCAAACCGTAACGCTCGATTATTATTTTAATCATGAAGTGCGTCAAAACAAATCAGGTCAACCGGAACGTTTCCATTATCTGTGGGGAGAAAAAGATAATAATGGCTTTGCTATATTAGGTGCATCATTTACAACCGCGGGTGCTAAGCTTGATTCGCTTGAGCAGGCGCCTACTTCCGAAAACTTAAAAAATACGGCTATTTATATTATTGTTGATCCTGATAGCCAGAAAGAAAGCCCTAAGCCCAATTACATTGAGCCAAAAGATGCTGATGAAATAGCCAAATGGGTAAAAAAGGGAGGGGTATTGCTGATGTTGGCTAACGACAGCGCCAATGTAGAATTGCCTCATTTTAATACCCTGGCTGCTAAATTCGGCATGCATTTTAATAACGACCTGCAAAATCATGTGATTGATGATGCCCATTTTGAGGACGGGGCGATAAAAACTACCGGCAACCCGGTATTTAAAACAGCAAATAAAATATACATGAAGGATGCCTGCTCTATTAGCC
>NZ_JBCECK010000121.1:709-16013 GCF_039207105.1 Mucilaginibacter sp. | reverse complement strand
GAACAGGATACGAAGGAGCAAAAGCTGGCGTTAGAACATCCTTCCTTTTTCCGATCGGTTAAGGGTGTCATCTATTCTAAAGGGAGTTATTGGTATAAAAACATAACACCGCTTACAAATAAAAGTATCATTGACGATTTTGACGCAATACGAAAAGCGGGCATAAATACCATAAAAATATACGGCCCCAATATTTATGATCATTCGATATTGGATGCCGCGGATCAAAACAATTTAAAAATTCACTACAGCTTTTGGATGCCTGGCCCTCCAGATGTCCTGAACGACATCAGTTATTTGCAGGAGCAATCCAGGATTATTATTAAAACGATCAATAAAAACAAATTAAACCATAATATCAGCGCATGGAACTTAGGTAACAATAGTTATCAGCAACTAGCTCAATTTTACCACGGCCCTTCATTACAGCAAGCCCAGCAACAGTATATAAATTTTCTAAAGTCCCTTGTCAAAGAAATAAAACTTGCTGACCCATCAAGGCCGTTGACAATTGACCTGTTATCTTCGCCTACACTTGGTACAACCATGAGTTTATTACATCAACAAATACCTGAAATTGATGCGTTTGGTCTGATCATCCATACTAAGCAAGCATTAAGATTCGTCAAAACAGATTTTAATGCCCCTTATTTTTTCAGCAGTTCCGATCCTCATGCGCTTGAAACGATACAACCTTCTGGTGGGATTTTTTATGCCAACTGGCAGGACCAGCAAAGTGGCGCTGCCATCACACTTGATGGGTTAAAAGACATATGGGGACGAAACAAGCCTTACCTTTTTCAAATTAGCAAAGGATGGCATGGTTCAATCGCTGCCCATAATCTACCACCTGTAAAAATACTGAAGCCTGCTTTAACGACCACGCCTGGCGCTAATCTGCCTTATCACGCCTTGGTATATTCATCCAACAAATGGAATATCGCAACCGATTCAAACAACGAATTGAAATTTGAGTGGTACCTGGTTAAAACAGACGGTTGGGGCAATGCTATTGTCATGAAAACATTAGGGAGCGGGCCAAATGTATATATCACTGTTCCATCAAACAACGACCGGTACAGGGTATATCTGGTAGCCGTAAAAGGCAATAATGAAACCGAAGATTATACGACACTAAATACGCCTCTTCAAAATTAATTGAAATTGAAAAGAAACTCCTTAAAAATTTATTTGCTAGCCGGTCTGTTGTGCCTCCTGTCTATTTATGGTATCCGCTTGTTCTGGAGGGGTTATTTAACCAATAACTATGATCAGACCAATGAGCAGGTTTTGGGTATCTTTGATCGTGACCATTTACACACAGGTCTTCCTTCCAGGCCAATTATTTGCTATGCAGCAGTGTTTAAAAGTACAGCAGTATGCTCATCGCTGGGCAATTTAGAAACGGCATTAAATAATCAGGATGTATTCATCAATGTAGAAACCTGGCTTAAGGGAACGGATTACAAAAACAATGTTTTAAAGGAAGTTACAAAAGGCCGCTTTGATAAACAGATTCAGGAATTGGGGTTATTGGTTGCCGGAAGCCGTCACCAGGTATTTATTCGATGGAACCCGGATATGGAAGTGCCAACTGATGTATATCCCTGGCAATTTAAATCGCCTGAAGACTACATTAACTCTTTTCATTATTTTTCAAAAAAAATAAGGGCCCTTGCCCCCGGCGCAAAAATCATCTGGGGGCCTTCAGGTTATCCCGGCGACACCGAATATTGGCCGGGAAACAACAGCGTTGACTACGCAAGCATAACACTCGGAAGCCCGTCAGAGCTTTCCGCCCACTTCTATCCGCAGGATAGTTCAGTTGCTGATATGTTAAAACATAAGCTTCATCGCTTAAGATTTATTGATAAACCTATATTGATCATGAGCGGTAATGCTGCCAAAACGCGCCTGAAGGATAGTTCATTGGATGCGGTGAAAGCTGACCTGAACCAATATCGCAGTACCATCTACAGTAAAAATAATTATGTAGACAGTGCTCAGAACAAGCCGGTCAGAACGACTTTGAAGATCGGCGTTTTCGACCCCAATAAACAACTGATCAATCAACAAAGCATCAGTGTAGAGCATCTTTTTACAGATTGGGGCGAGGTTGAGCGGGGTGATTTTGAGAAAAAGTTTTTGGAAGTTATTAACCGCCATCATGAGGTTATTGTAACAATGGAGCCGTGGCGGGATACCAGCAAGATACCGGACAATGCTGTTTTGGAAAGTATATTGAAAGGCGGTTATGATCAGCCGATCAAAAAGTTATTTAGCGTAATTTCTGCTACAAAAACTACGGTTTATTTAAGATGGATGCACGAGATGGAAATTCCGATCCATCGGTATGCCTGGCAAAGTCAGGACCCCGTTACGTACATCAATGCATACCGCTATCTTATGCAGTTGGGCGGAGGGCCGGGAAAAAACGTCAGGAAGGTTTGGGGGCCTGCCGGTGACAGGGGCTCTGTAGATTTTTGGCCGGGAAGCGATGTAGTGGATTTGATAAGCATTGCTATTTATGGGTTGCCTGATAAAAACATTACCGATCCAGAGAAGCAGGAATCTTTCAGTACCATATTCAAAAGAAAATATTTTCGGATGAGGTTTCTGGAAAAGCCCGTATTTATAACCGAGTTCGGTGTAAAAGGACCGGAGAAGTTTCAAAATAAATGGCTTGCCGATGCCGCCAAAACCATAAATAGCAATCCTCACATTTTCGGCATTTGTTATTTTAATTTATATGACAATCCCAAAGCATGGGGCGAAATTAAGGCTCCCGACTGGAGTATCACCCCCCGGTCTATGACCACGTTTACTCATCTTTTGAATCCGTTGTAATAGTACTTTTCTATCTCATCATGGCTTCCGTTTAATAGTTGTAGTTGAGGACCCTGTACACAAAATCTCGATTGAAGCGCAATTTGTTTGAACACTTTAACTAACCTGATCTGAATAATCGGCAGATTGATGCCGGTTATTCAGACCAGGCTCCGAACTTAATATTGGTGGAGATTAACGTGACGCAGGACTATGCTGGAATACCCGGCTTCTCAGTAAACAAAGAGGCTTTTAGCGACAGTTTTATAGGTCCAGGTCGTATAGGGCACCGACCACTTGATAAATCCATAATGACCTTCTGCCCCCGTCCGGAACGGTTCATCAAACATCTCGTAAAATATTCCCGCTTTGACCTCCGTGTTTGCCTTCATTCTTTTAATGAACGCATTGACAAAATCACTTTGAATTTGATCAATATTGCTGACATTTGTCCAACGTTGCCCTATTTCTGTAAACCATATGGGTTTGGTAAACAAACTGGAAAGTTTCTGGGTTATATCCGGTGAAGAGGAAGATGCAATTGCATTTTCCATATCTGAATACCAGTGCCAGGCGACGATATCAAATTTCACGCCATAGGATTGCATATATTGTAAAAAGTAGAAGTGCTTCCAGCTACCATTGATCATCGTTTTGGCACCGGGTTGTTTTAGCTTGATACCATCATTCATACCCTTTAAAAATGCAGCCGATGCTTTTAATTTCTGCGCGTTATAATCTGAGGCAACATCACCGTTACCGCTCACGATTGCCTTATTATCCAATTCGTTACCCAGTTCATAGTAAGTAAATCGACTTGAATTCTTAGCGGCTACATTGCTGCCTAATAACTTACCGGCAGCATAATTCGTACTCTCCAAGCTGCTGTAGTTCAACGTGGTGATATTGATCATGGCCAGGGTTGTTATACCGCTGGTACTGGCTGCGCTCATCAGCTGGCTTAATGTTGTTGTACCCGATATGGAACCGTCACTATTGACATTAAAATTTTGACGCATGACCTTCATTCCCAGCTTTTTCATGATATTCATTTGAGTGGACATGCTTACCGGTGAATATGCTGTATTGCCCATAGAATGCAGGTTGAGACCAAGCATTAAACTGGAGGTAGCCGCGGTTTCTCCTGAGGTGGATGAAGTTCCCGCTTTCACTGCGACAATATATTGACAGTGGACATCTTTTGAGGGAGAGGCCATATTGGCTCCTAACGTTACGGTGCCGGCAGCATAGCTTTTGCTGTATACATTCATTGACGATATCTGCGCATCAGTAACACCAATTTTGTAACTGGTCTTCGTCCAGGTGCTTAACCAGGACGGTAAAGCATCCGCGCGGGGATCGTAAGCTATATAAATGGTGGCAGCGGAGGAAAGGGTGAAGGTTAAGTTAGTTGAAGTGTTGGCTTTATCATCACAGGCTGTTTTGATAAGTGTAGCGCCGGATAGTGCGGAGGGAACGGAGGTGATCTTGTACGTTCTGTCCGTGTAATAGGTGATGTTGGTGGCGATAGTTGTTTGGGTATACGTTCGGGAGGTACCTGATTTTAGATTGGAAATTAGCGAGGTGGACGCTACCAAGCTTGTTGTCGCGGTAGCATCCATCGTCTCGACGACCGGGGGGCTGTCAACAGGCTTGATTTCATTGTCTTTTTTGCACGAAAAAAATACCAATAATAACGCACTTAACAGGATTATTTTTTTGTAAAATTTCATAAAAAAATAAGTTAGGGGTTGTTAAAAAATCAATAAACATTTAATTGAAGTTAATTAAATAACGACAAAAATGAAATAATAGCATTTAATAGGCGCATTTATTAAAAAAAATACAAATTTTAGACCTATTGCGAATTTCAGGTTTAAACTGGTTTTCTGGTTCAAAATGACGGATCGGCTGTTAGATGGTGGCACGATCAATGCGTTACGACAACAAAAAGAAAATTTACATTTTAATCAACATTTTTTTTCTGACAGGGAATAAATGTCATCGGTCACGGAATCAAAGGACTCATTTTTTGATGTTAACATCGGTTTATATGTATGTTTATTGAGGGTATTACCATCCGATATTAAAAAGTATTATATTTTAATTTTTTTGCTTATTCTAATCCCCAAAAGAAAGCTGTTCTAATTCTGGGTTGTATATATGAATAATGCACGTCAATTAATTTCTGTATTGTGGCTCCCGACGATAGCATATGCTGATTACCTGTAAAGTTGTGTGCATTAATCTTCTTTCTACTTCGGGCTGAACATCATGAGCAACCGGCGACTAATGTCTGCGGCGGCTCGTGTCCAGGAGTTTTATATTAAATAATCAAGACACGACATGAAATATCTTTCTTTACGGCCCTTTGTACCCTCGGGTCCCGATATGAAAAATCCAAACTCCTGATGCAGGAACTGGATTTACGCTTATTTTCGACGAAGGTGGTCTCGCCGGTTTTGAACGTGATGGGTGCCGGTTTATCCTGCAGCACTATGATGTACCGTCTTTCGCGCAAAATTTCATGATTTCGGTACGGGTGACCAGCGCTGCGGAGTTCCGTCGAATGGTAATCGCCAGGCACCTTATGGAGAAATACGGGATACGCCTCAGCCAGATAAAGCATCAGCCATACGGTATAGAAGTAAATTTAATCGATATTGCCGGTGTTTGCAGACATTATATTATAAAATAACCAAAGTTAACCAGGGCATCAAAAAATATTCAGACATTGATAGTCCCTGATTTTATGGATTGTCCGATTATTGCATTCCGACATGCTTGATCATGCTTTTCCGTGCTTATTAGAACAGTGGACTGTGTTAATGGAATTTAAATTTGGCTATATAATTCAAGAAGATAGCTTGGCCAAGTGCAGCAGAATGCTCTGAACTCTTTTTCCGCAATACATTGGTCAACACCTCGGGAATATCCACATAGCCTTTTAAGATCATCTAGAATTGGTTCGTGGCGGCATCGGGCTTGAGTACTAAATATCAAATATGGTATGTAAAATAAAAAAAATTAATTTCTTTTTTATAAAATAAATTACGGTTTGATTTAGATCCAGCAAAGCTCTTGATAACTAAAAGAGGGCTTTGTCATTTCTGTTGAAATCCGTTTGAAAGGTTTACGAAGTTAACACTGGCTTAAAATGGAATTGATAGCTTCACCGCTGGAACATGAAAAAGATCCTTTCTTTAGCCTTATTGCTTTTTAGTTATTGGATTGGAACAGCGCAAACTGTCGCCATTAAAGGCCGCATCATCGATGCACAGACACACCATCCGATTGAATATGCCAGTGTTGCTATCTTTAAATCCGGTGACTCGAGCCTGGTTGCCGGAACAATCAGTAAAAGCAACGGCAACTTTGAGCTGAATAAAATTTCTGCCGGGCATTACCGTTTGAAGATCGCTTTTATCGGCTACAGGAATTTCATAAAGGCTGATTTACCGCTAAGTGATGGTCAGCGCAAGGATTTGGGGGATATTATGCTACAGCCGGCGAGGAATGCGCTTAGCGAGGTAAGCGTGAAGGGACAACAGGCAGGCGAGGTTAACAAAATAGACAAACAGATTTACAAAGCCGGACAATTTGAAGCTTCTAAAGGCGGTTCGGCTGTTGACGTGATCAGAAACCTGCCCACGGTATCGGTTAATGGCGAGGGCAACATCAGTATGCGCGGTTCGGAAAGCTTTATGGTGCTGGTCAATGGTAAACCAGTGATCACCGATGCGCAAACGGTATTATCACAAATACCGGCTAACGCCATAGAAAATGTCGAGGTAGTAACATCGCCATCAGCAAAATATGATCCGGATGGCCGCGGCGGTATCCTGAATATCATTACGAAGAAAGGCACTATCGATGGGGTGACCCTTGCACTCAATGGCCAAGGGGGCTTGCCAAGCGTAGATGATCACAATAATTCGCGGATGCCTCAACGCTTCGGCGGCGATGCTACGATCAATTACCGCAAGAAGAAATGGGATATTTCGGTTGGTGGCAATTACAATCGGAATGATAATGCCGGTTTCCGCGAGGGAGATGTCTATACCAAGGATTTTACCGCCGGAACGATCATCCGTTTTCCTTCAACCGGCGAACGCAGCTTTAAGAGATATAATTATGCCGGACGCACGACAATCAATTTTACTGCGGATGCGTCCAACAGCTTTTCCGCCGGTCTGTTCATTGGTCAGCGCTACCAGGACAGGGTAGCCGATCTGATCTATCACAATACAACATCCAGTTTGGGCAACGATGCGTTAATCAAAAGCACCACTTATTACAACGCAAATACACAAATCAAGGAAGGGGGTTTTGCGTTGGCAAATTTCGATTATACGCATAGGTTCAATGATAAATCGACACTCGTAGGGGGCTTTGTTTATGAGCATGCAAACTTGTATGGAAATACCCAGAACCGCAACCTGCGTTATCCCAATACAGTCGATACGATCCAATATGTTTACAATCCTTACAAACGGCCGATCAGCGGCTACAGGTTTAAGCTGGATCATAGTCTACCGTTGGGTAACGGTAAACTGGAAAGCGGCTATCAATTGCGTTATGACACGCAGGAGGGGCAATTTGGTTATTTAGTAACCCCGTCGACTTCACAGCCAGATGCAGATCGATTTCAGGGCAGTCTGCACGCCAAAAATGTGATCAATTCGGTTTATAGCCAGTATTCCGGCAAAAGCGGTAATTGGGAATATAATGGTGGGTTGCGTTATGAATACTCAACACGGGCGGTTGATCTGTCCTATGATCCGAACCGTCATCAGCTCAACCTGTCCAACCTGTTTCCCGCAGCGCTCATACAATATAGTCTGACCAACAATTGGAAGCTAAAAGCAGATTATAACAGACGGATCAACCGGACAAGTAACCTGGAACTGAACCCTATACCAGAGCGTGAACATTCCGAAGCACTGGAACAGGGAGATCCGGATCTGCTGCCGGAATTTATCGACCAGGTTGAACTGGGGATTAAACATACTTTTAAAGCGGGTAACTTTTCCGCAACGGCTTATTATCAGCATATTCAGAACCCTATCCAGCGGCTAAACAGCGTTTATGCGGATACCATCCTGAATCGTGTTTATACCAACGCTGGGGCAGCCAGGCAGTTTGGGGTTGAAGCCGGTACCAGTTTGCAGCTCTACAAATGGTGGTCGTTATATGTAGGAGCCAATGCGTATAACTACCATATCAGCGGCAACATTCTTATCTTAAATCAGCCGGTGACAGTAAACAACAAGTGCTGGGCTTACACGTTTAACGCCAACACAACTTTTCAACTGGCCAAAACCTGGAGTGCTCAGGCCAATGTTAATTACTTGTCGAAACGCCCGACCGCACAGGGTGAGGATTCGCAATACTTTATTCCCAATGCCTCGGTTAAAAAAACCTTAATGAACGGGCGGATGGCGGTATCTTTGCTCTGGCAAAACATCGGTATCTTCAATGCCGCTAAACAACGTATCACGACTTCAGGTCCTGATTTTTATACGACCACGAATTATATTTACGAAACGAATATGCTGTTGATAAACCTCAGCTTTAACCTCAACCGTTTTACGAGTAAACTAAAGTTGCCAAATAGCGAGCTTAACGAGCGAGAATTTTAAGACTTTAGAAGCTAATGACAGTGTTACTGGTAAAAGCGGATATAATAGCGGTCAATTGAAAACGGGGTAGATATTTCATCGGCCTTAATCATCAAACAGAGTGGCCAATCGTTTCAGATTATCTAAAAATTGGTTCGCGTGGATGTCGGGTTCGAGTACAATTTATAAGCAAGTAGCCATTTTTATTGGCTACTTTTTTATGGGAAAAATTTTGGAACTTCCTATGTTAGGAAAAACATTAACTTAGCAACTATCATTTGAACATTTATTATATAAATGAAACCGGCAATATATAGCCTTAGCGTATGGATCACAAGCTTGTTGTTTGGACCTTTCGCTTATTATCTGCGTCAATCATTATTGAGCCGCAATATCCTCACCATTTCCGATATAGTTTAATTTATGCTTTTGTTTTTAGCTTGCCAGGTTTAATTTTATCTGTTTTGTTTGTGTACTTAATAAGGAACCTCTCAATCAGTCAAACAATAATAAAACTGGCACTCTCATTGCAGGAATTGTGATTGTTGCAACACCGTTGTATCTTATAGATAGTGGACAGCAGATATTAGAATACGCTATTGCCTATAGCAGCATAACAGTTATTGCAATAAGGGTATATCCATTAAGCCAACGATTTTAACTCTGCAATTATAAATTCAACGCTTAATCTGTAATTAGATCAAACCAATGATTAGGTGGGTAGCCTGGTTCAATCAAAAACGGGTTAGATATTTCCAATCAGCCTTAATCATCAAATAAAGCGACAAAACGTTTAAGGTCATCTACAAATTGGTTCGTGTGGACGACGGGTTTGAGTACAAAGCCTTCCTGAGATTTCAGGAAGGCTTTGCTGTTTTTGCTTCCATTAATTCTGCTTCAAGTATCACAGCCTTTTCATCTAAAAGATTAAATATGGCAAAGACTAAAAACGAACGATCACTGTTCGTTTCCGCACACCATTTCCTAAGATAAAATCATCCACAGAGTTCAAAAGCATTGACTATTACGTTGGCATTATTATTGAAAACGATATAAAAATGTTGTGTTATGATCAAAATTTACTTTAAAACTGCATTTAGAAGCCTTGTTAAAAATCGGTTTTATACCGCGATTAATATTGTTGGCCTTACAGCGGGGATGACTGTAGGTTTGCTTATTTTTATTTGGGTGCAAAACGAGTTAAGTTATGATTCGTTCCATCGCAATTCGCCTAATATTTATAAGGTACTTGCTAATATTGGCAAGGGTAGCAGTCAGCAGATTTGGCCAAATTCTAATGCCCCTCTTGCAGTTTACGCTAAAAGTGATATTCCGGAAGTGGTGAACTCAGTACGTATCAAAAGCAATCATAATTTTTCTTTATTTAAATATGCCGATAAGCAATTTATAGAAAAAAATACCGCTTTTGTAGATCCGTCTTTTTTTACAGTTTTTGATTTTAAACTTTTAAAAGGCTCTGTAAAAATGCCTTTTAATGCGACAGATAACGTGATTATTACTAAATCGGTAGCAAAGCGATATTTTGGAGACCAGAATCCGGTAGGTAAGGTTTTAGTAGCCGAAAATCAACAAAATTTAACTGTTAGTGGTGTGATAGCTGACTTTGGCTCAAACTCCAGCATAAAATATGATATGATATTTCCAATGGATCTGTATGCCCGGTTATACAGCCAAAATAATGATGGTAAATCAATCAATACAGATTGGAGAAATTTTACATATGATACCTTTCTGCAACTTAGGCCCGGTGCTTCATTAAGTGGTATACTGGATAAACTTGGATTGGTACTAATCAATCATTTTAAAGATATCGGCATTAAACATCCTTATAGTTTGCAGGCACTGACAAAAGTTCATTTATATAAAACAGATGGTAGCGACGGGCTGATACAAACCGTCAGAGTATTTATTATTGTAGGGTTACTAATCCTGATGATTGCATGTATAAATTATGTAAATCTTTCTACAGCGCAATCTATCATAAAGGCTAAAGAAATAAGTGTCAGAAAAATAATTGGGGCTCAAAAGGTGCAGTTATTTATACAGTTTTTTGTAGAAACTATGGTGCTGTTTTTCTTTGCATCTGCTTTAGCTTTAGTATCATGCAAATTGCTGTTACCTGTGTTTAACAATATTTCGGGCACCAATATTACCTCCCATATCTTAACGTGGCAGGTATGGGTTTTAATAGGCGGAACTATATTGTTTGCCTTACTTTTATCAAGCATTTACCCGTCATGGTTATTGGCATCAATACAGCCTATAAACGCACTAAAAGGCAAGGTAACGGCGAATATTAGTTCGGTGTTTCTTCGTAAAGTATTGGTAACTATGCAATTTGTTTTTTCGGTAGCGATAATTGCCGGTACCTTTATTATTAACAAGCAGTTATCATATATCCATAAAAAAGAATTAGGATATGACAGAGAACAAGTGTTTACCTTGCAAATGAGGGGAATGCAGCCGCATGCCGATGCGATAAAGACGGAAATTTTAAAGCAGCAAGGAGTGTCAGGAGTAGCATATGCTGGTGATGATATCACAAACCTTAGTACAAATACCACCAAAACAGACTGGGATGGAAAGGATCCGGAGCAAACGTTTTTCGTATATCCCGTCGAGGTAGATAAAGACTTTCTATCTGTTTTCAAAATAAAACTGGCTACAGGGCATGGTTTTACCGGGATGGCTTCTGATTCGGCTCATTTTATATTAAATGAAACAGCAGTAAACGAGTCGGGCATTACCAACCCTTTAGGCAAACGGTTTAAATTAGGAAATCAGGAAGGAACTATTATTGGCGTTGTAAAAGATTTTCATTTTGCCTCTTTAAAACAAAAAATTAAACCGGCTATTTTTTCCTACAGACCACAAAACAATCAGCTATATGTTAAGACAACCGGAAACGAAGCCGAAAAGGCTATATCCGCAGTAGGCAGATTATGGAAACAGTACAATGCTGGTTTCCCCTATGAGTATAGTTTTTTGGATGATAACTTTAATAGTTTGTATCAAACTGAACAACGCACAGGAACTATATTTAACTTATTTTCAGTCGTTGCTATCCTTATTTCTTGTCTTGGATTATTTGGCTTAACTACTTTTACCATCCATACAAAAGTAAAAGAGATAGGCATTCGAAAGGTATTAGGTGCAAGTAATTTCAGTGTAGTACGGCTTTTAGCTAAAGACTTTATCCGGCCAGTATTAATTGCCATAATGATTGGTATTCCGCCAGCCTGGTATGCGCTTCATAATTGGTTACAAAGTTATGCTTATCGTACAGAAATGCAATGGTGGGTATTTGCGCTGGCGGGCATATCTACTATCATTATAGCGCTGTTTACAATTAGTTTTCAATCGTTTAGAGCAGCTGCTATGAACCCTGTAAAATCAATCAAGATTGATTAAATGATTGATCCTGGTATCGAATAACGGCCGGTAAACTACGAGCTTTGCAATCATCTTATTATAAATTAAAGCATTGAAACCAATAACGTACAGTTTTAGCATTTGGATCACAAGCCTACTGCTTGGGCCATTCGCCTATTATCTGCTCCAACTGATTATGGAGCCACAATATTCTCATCATTTCAGCTATAGTTTATTTTATCCTTTTTTATTTAGCTTTCCAGTTTTAATTATATCTGTATTGATTGTATACTTTATAAGTAAGAGCTCAACCAGTAATGGCATAAAGAAAACAATGCTCTCGTTGGCAGGAATTATGCTTATTACAACATCGCTGTATATTATTGATGGCGGGCAGCAAATGTTAGAATACTCAATTGCCTATAGCTGCATAACAGTTCTTGCCATATGGATGTACCCGATAAAATTGAATACGCAGACAGTGAATTAAACTGACTTAAAACATACATCATATACCATAGGTTATTAACTTTGATAATATGAATCAACCTTTTTACAGGTTGATATCTTATTATATAATTTAACCTATGTCTTTAGAAAATAAAAATCTCCGCGTATTGGTAGTAGGTTGCGGTAATATGGGAAAATCTCATGCCAAAGCCTATCATAACTTACAAGGCTTTGAAATTTGTGGCCTTGTTTCAACAGGCAATAGTAAACATGTTTTAAATGATGAACTGGGAGGTGGGTACCCCCTATTTAGTGATTTTGAGCATGCGCTTACTGCTACCAAACCTGATGCCGTGTGCATCTCTACTTATCCTGATACGCATGAGCAATATGCAATAAAGGCATTGGAAAGTGGCTGCCATGTGTTTATAGAAAAGCCACTGGCCGACTCTGTTGAAGGTGCTGTACGGGTGGCCGAAGCAGCAAAAAGATCAGGAAAAAAATTAGTGGTAGGTTATATTTTGCGTTATCATCCATCATGGGAGCGTTTTATCGAAATTTCCCGGAAAATGGGTAACCCATTGATCATGCGCATGAACCTTAATCAGCAAAGCCACGGCCCTAAGTGGACGGTTCATCGTAATTTAATGAAGAGCCTGAGCCCTATTGTTGATTGCGCGGTACATTATATTGATGTGATGTGCCAGATGACCCGATCTAAACCTATACAGGTAAACGCGATAGGTGCACGCTTAACCGATGATATACCCGATTGGAATTATAATTACGGCCAGCTGCAGATCAGGTTTGAAAATGGTTCAGTCGGATGGTATGAAGCAGGCTGGGGACCCATGATGAGCGAGACCGCCTTTTTTATCAAGGATGTAATTGGGCCTAAAGGTTCAGTATCAATAGTAGCTAAAGAGGCCGGCGGCGCAGGGAAATCTGATGAAATCGACGCGCATACCAAAACAGAATCTTTAAAGGTTCATTATGCTGATTTGAATGAAAATGATGAGTTTACAAAGCCCAATGAATGGATAGACCTGAGAGACGAGCCCGATCATCAGGAACTTTGTAATCGTGAACAGCGATTCTTTTTGAAGGCTATCCATGAGGATCTGGATCTGACAGCGCCAACGGAGGATGCCATAAATAGTTTAAGAATCGCATTTGCATGCGATGAATCGGTAAAGACAGGTCAGACGGTTTTACTGTAACAACTGAAACCTTTTAAGCAAAGAAATTCTGAAGCAAGTTGTGAATATTCACAATTTGCTTTTTTTGTATAGGTACTACCCTTCTTAAAATCAAATAGTAACTTCAAAAGTTGTGACAAATGTCAATTCCAAATTGTGTCATTTGACTTCGTTGTAGGTGCCTGGTCATGCGCAATTTTGTTCAGGCGATTTGAAGTATGATCGCTGACAAAATAGAGCAATAATTAATCCGAACAATGAAAAATCAAAATGACCCGATCTATTATCAGGAAGCTTCAACGCTTGCTGATATGATCCGTAACAAGGAAATAACCTCCGTGGAGGTTGTTCAGGCACACCTTGACCGCGTAGCTGAAATCAATCCCAAAATAAACGGTATTGTAACCCTAATGGGCGAGCAAGCACTGAAAGACGCCGCTGTTGCCGATAAGGCCGTAGCAGCCGGTGAAAAATTAGGCCCTTTACACGGCGTTCCTTTTTCTATCAAGGATGCTATTGATACAGCCGGTGTGCCTACGCAATATGGCTCAAAGATATTTGAAGGTAATATTCCTGAAAAAGACGCTACTGTTGTTACCCGTATGAAAAACGCGGGCGCTATACCTTTAATGAAGACGAATATTCCTGAGTTCTCCGCCCATTGGGAATCAGAAAACCTGCTTACCGGAAGGAGTTTGAATCCCTGGAATCCTGACCGTACCCCGGGTGGTTCAAGTGGCGGTGAAGCAGCGGTTATCGCGGCTGGCCTCTCTCCCATCGGTTTAGGAAGTGATTTATCAATCTCGGTTAGAGGTCCGGCTGCTTTTACAGGTATCGCGGCGCTAAAAGCTACACATGGTCGTGTGCCTTATACCGGCCATTTCCCGAGGGTATTAAGCAGGTGGTGGCACATTGGTGCTATGGCCCGCACCGTAAAAGATCTTGCCCTGGGTTACTCGGTCATAAACGGAGCGGATGGTATTGACGGTTATAGTATTTTTCCTAACAATGCACAAATCCCGAACTTTCGTTTACCCGGACAAAAAATACATGTTGGATGGGCCTCAGAACCGGCTTTTGCTCCGGTAGATCCTGAAATTACGGCGGCAATTAAAAACACTGCTGCACTATTAAAAGACCTTGGCTGCGATGTAGAAGAAGTTAGTTTGCCATTTATGGAAGGCATGGATTGGGTAAGTGTTTACTTTGCCGTGATTTATGGGGAATTGGTTCCTTACATGGAACAATTTACCAAAGGCCGTGAAAGTGAGCTGCACTTCATAGGTAAATTCACTATGGATGTTAAACTGCTCAGCGAAAAGGAATATGCGAAAGCAGAAAATAAACTGGAAGAATTGAGAAGCCACTTTGCAAATTACTTCCAGAAATACGACATCCTGTTATTACCGGTTAACCCGATGACTGCGACAGGGCATCAGCAACAGGAATATATTGTAAACGGTCAAACGGTTTCTGCTTTGCACGTAAATACTGCTACAGCCCCTTTCAACATAACAGGATTACCTGCCATTTCCGTACCAGTTGCTTTAAGCTCAGAAAATCTTCCGATAAATATTCAGTTGGCTGCAAGATGGTTTAACGAAGCTACTTTGCTTGAACTGGGCGAAAAAATACAGTTAGCAAGTCCTGCATACGGTACTCATCCCCTGGCCTAAGTTATTTTTAAGCCCTATCGAAAAGTCCGCCGGCGAAATCCGGTGGCTTTTCTTTCATTCAATGATGTTTGGTATATTCTTTTCGTATCCTGCTTAGTGTTTCTCTTGATATGCCCAGGTAGGAGGCAACCATACCTAA
>NZ_JBCECK010000121.1:0-699 GCF_039207105.1 Mucilaginibacter sp. | reverse complement strand
GTTGAAAACATTTGGATATGTTTTTTGAAATTCATTATATTTTTCTTCAGCCGAATAGCTGATCAGTGAAAAGATCCTGCGCTGACTCGCCTCGTAACTTTTGGCAAGTAAAATTTCGTTGAATTTCTTCAGTGCCGGAATTGTTTCCATTAATTCTGTCCATTTTTCTTTAGTCCAGATGAGCACTATGCTGGCAGCGAGAGCTTCTATGTTGTAATCAGATGGTTTCTCATTGTTATAGCTTTCCTGATCACTTATCCACCAGCTATCCACTCCAAACCTAAGCGTATGGTCTGTGCCATCTTCCCCAAACCTATATAGGCGAAAACATCCGGTGACGATGAAACAGTTGATGCGCCAAACCTCGCCGTCCTGTAAAAGGGGCTGCCATTTACGGATCGAGCGTTTTACACTGGCCACGCAGATTCGTTCCAGATCTTCATCTGATATTTCGACATGATTTCGGAGGTGTTGTTTAAAAGCTTCAAACATGGGTTAAGCAAATCTAATAACGATTAACATCATTTTGCAAGCAGACGATAAACACAGAGTTAACATTATTCGTCAATTTTTATATACTGAATGTTATATTTAATTAAATTATCTTTTTATATAAAAACATTAGCAGAATGAACTTGTGTCTTATAAAAGCAAATTTAACACAATAATTACATATAACGATTGGTATATAAAATGTGT
>NZ_JBCECK010000120.1:0-16350 GCF_039207105.1 Mucilaginibacter sp. | reverse complement strand
ATATAACCCATGATATGGCCCGCAGCAAAACCTACCGCTGGGGCGAGGAGGGTATAGCCGGTATTTGCGACAGGCAGCAACTGCTTTGTTTTGGATTATCATTCTGGAATAAAAAAGACCCTATCATCAAAGAGCGTTACTTTGGCCTCAGCAACCCCGAGGGTAACCACGGCGAGGATGTAAAGGAACTATATTATTATCTGGATAGTACACCTACGCATTCCTACATGAAAATGCTGTACAAATATCCGCAACAGCAATTTCCATACGAGTGGCTTGTTACTGAAAATAAACATCGTACCCGGCAAGATCCCGAATTTGAAATATTGGATACCGGTATATTTAATAAAGATGAATATTTTGATGTTTTTACTGAGTATGCAAAAAACGCCCAAGACGATATCCTGATCAAAATAACCATCCATAACCGGGGCAATGCCGATGCGGCCTTAAATGTAATGCCTACCCTTTGGTTCCGTAATACCTGGAGCTGGGGCTACAAGGATTATAAGCCATCTATGGCGGCCAATGCGCATAACCGTATACAGATATCGCATAAAGACCTTGATCCGCTATGGCTGCATACAGAAGGTTCATGTGATTTACTGTTTTGCGAAAACGAAACCAATACCAATCGTTTATATCATTATGATTCGGGTAATAAGTTTTATAAAGATGGCATCAATGATCATATAGTTCATGGTGCCGATACGGTTAATCCGCGTAAAACGGGTACCAAGGCCGCTGTTAATTATGATATTACGGTAGGCGCTAAGCAGAGCGTTACGCTCCGTTTGCGTTTATCACCCGATGCTAACTATAGTTTTGAAGATTTTGACCAGATATTTGAAACCCGCCTTACCGAAGCTGATCAGTTTTATGCTGAGGTAGTGAGCCCTAAGCAAGACCCGGACCGTATCCTGATTCAGCGGCAGGCCTACGCGGGAATGCTTTGGAACAAGCAATTCTATTATTCAGATATCCGGCACTGGCTTCGCGGAGATCCGGCCCAGCCCAAACCTCCCGAGCAGCGGAAGACCGCACGTAACAGCAAATGGATGCACCTGAACACCCGCGATGTAATATCGATGCCCGATAAATGGGAATATCCGTGGTTTGCAGCCTGGGATCTGGCTTTCCATTGTTTGCCGCTGGCGCGCGTTGATATGGCTTTCGCTAAAAATCAGCTCATTCTGCTTACTCGCGATTGGTATATGCACCCTAACGGGCAGTTGCCAGCCTACGAGTGGGATTTCAGCGATGGTAACCCTCCCGTACATGCTATGGTGGTTTGGAGCGTTTACAAAACCGATAAGGAAGCCAACGGGGGTAAGGGTGACATCTATTTCCTGGAGCGGATATTTCATAAGCTGATGCTCAATTTTACCTGGTGGGTAAACCGTAAGGATGCCCAGGGTAATAACGTTTTTGAAGGCGGATTTTTGGGTTTGGATAACATTGGCGTGTTTGACCGGAATACGCCCCTGCCTATGGGGCAGCATCTGGAGCAGGCGGATGGTACCAGTTGGATGGCCATGTACTCCCTAAATTTGCTTCGCATAGCCACAGAGCTTGCCGAAAATGATAAAGCGTATTCGGATATCGCATCCAAATTTTTTGAACACTTTATTTATATTGTTGGGGCGATGTCAAACCTGGGCGATAATAATGAAGGCCTTTGGGATGACGATGACGGCTTTTTTTACGATCAGCTCCGTTTTCCGGATAACGGCTCTATAAAAATGAAGGTACGCAGTATAGTGGGCCTCATCCCGCTGTTTGCCACAGAGGTGTTGAGTGAGAATGATATCAGCGATAGCCCTATCTTCAAAGACCGGATGAAGTGGTTTGCGGAAAACCGGCCCGACCTGGCCGGCCTTGTTTCGCGCTGGAATGAGCGCAGTGCCAATGGTAAGCACCTGATCAGCTTGCTCCGTGGTTTCAGGATGAAATCGATCCTGAAATATATGCTCGATGAAAAAGAATTTTTGAGTGATTATGGTATCCGTTCGCTGTCAAAATATCATTTAGATCACCCTTTCCATATTGACGTAAATGGCATGAAGTTCGGAATAGGTTATACGCCTGCCGAAAGCGATAGTGGCCTGTTTGGCGGCAACAGCAATTGGCGCG
Organism: Mucilaginibacter sp.; assembly: GCF_039207105.1. Taxonomy (GTDB): domain Bacteria; phylum Bacteroidota; class Bacteroidia; order Sphingobacteriales; family Sphingobacteriaceae; genus Mucilaginibacter. Next base: position 14,217 of record NZ_JBCECK010000120.1, on the reverse strand, counting down.
GCCCCATTTGGATACCTATTAACTACCTGATCATTGATAGTTTGCACAAGTTTTATGATTATTACGGTGATGGCTTTAAGGTGGAGTACCCAACAGGATCGGGCAACTATATGAACTTAAAGGATGTAGCCAATGAACTTTATCGCCGCATATCCAAACTGTTTTTACGCGATGAAAACGGCAAACGCCCGGTATTTGGCAATTATGAAAAGATGCAAACAGATCCTAATTTTAAAGATCATATATTGTTTTATGAGTTTTTTGATGGCGATAATGGCCGCGGGGCAGGGGCATCGCACCAAACCGGCTGGACCGGCTTGATTGCCAACTGCCTTTATATTTAGTTTATCCGCGGTTAAGCCGTAAGATTTTCGTATATTTATATCAACTAACAGCCGGACGCTCTTCAACAGGGGAGTCCGGCTGTTTTGTTAAAAGGGCAAAACAATCGGAGATAAGTGAATAAGAATTAGTGTATTGATTGTTAGGTAGTTAAAACTTCTTAAAGCTTTAATTATAGCCTAAAACAACGTTAAAATGATTCAAAACGGTCGATTTTGTAAGATTTTAACGATTTTTTGCCACTTTTTTAGCAGATTTTGATGCTGATTTATGTTAAAATAAAATTTTAAAAAGTTTTATCAGCTCCAAACTCCCAGCAAAATATCACCCATTATTTGAAAATTTCCAGTAGTTCTGAAGCCCGAAAAAACTGTGATAAAAAAATTAATGTGTAAAATGGACACAATAAAATTTATTTCATGATGAAAATTATTTAGATTTACTGTACCACTTATTAAACTAAAAAATATCAGCATGAATTACAACAGGAGAAAGTTTATCCAAAGCGCTGGTGCGCTGGCACTTGGCGGCCTGGCCTTATCAAGCAAAGCAGGCTCTTTACTAAGTAATATAAAACCCGGCCACGCTGTAGGTTTGCAGTTATACACCTTCTTTGGCATTATTGACGAGGATGTAAAAGGCACCTTAACAAAAATAGCCGGTCTTGGCTATAAAGAGCTTGAATCAGCCTTTAGCAAAAAGGGAGGCTTTTATGGCATGAGCGCCAAAGACTTTAAGTCAACAGTAAATGACCTGGGCATGTCCTGGACCTCACATCACGTACTGGGAGCCCCATTTAAACTTCCTCCGGGAGCAAAAATGCCCTTAGATGCCGATGGTAAACCAATGGTGATACCGCCACTAAAAAATCTTCGGGATAATATGCAGGAACTGGTTGATGCCGTGGCAGAAGGCGGTGTAAAGTACCTGGTTTGCGCAAATTCGCCAACCGGCACACTGGATGAGATCAAATCAACCATTGAGGTGCTGAATAAAACAGGGGAGGCCACTAAAAAGGTAGGTATCCAATTCGCTTACCACAATCATGATATGGAATTTCACCCGGTTGACGGCAAAGTTCCATACGATCTGTTGCTTAGCGAAACGGATCCTAAAAATGTAAAAATGGAGCTTGACCTGGCCTGGGCTATTAAAGGGGGCAAAAATCCGGTTGAAATGTTTAAACAACACCCCGGCCGTTTCCCGCTATGGCACGTAAAAGATCTGGATGCCAGCCGTGAAAATATATTACCGGTAGGCAGCGGAACGCTTGATTTTAAGCCAATTTTCGCCGCCGCGGCATCTTCAGGAATGCAACACTTTTTTGTAGAACATGATATGCCAAAAGACGCGCTGGCCAGTATTACCAGCAGTATTGGCTATCTGAAAAATAAATTGAACGTGTAAAGGTTCATTGGTTCATTAGTATCATTGGTTTATTAGTAAATATTCAAAAGACCAATGATGCTAATGAACCAATAATAAGGCTCAATTTTGATTTAAGGGCTGTTTTAAGTATCTTAAGAGCCCTTAATCAAAATAAATGACGAGACCCGCAGCAGAGCAGTTAAAAAGAGTATTGAAACCTGTTCATTTGTGGGCAATTGCTGTGGGGCTGGTCATATCCGGTGAGTATTTTGGCTGGAACCTGGGTTGGGCCGTATCAGGTACTATTGGCTTTTTGATAGCTACCCTGCTCATTACGGTAATGTATATTACCTTCATATTCAGTTACACAGAGCTTACAACCGCTATCCCGCATGCAGGTGGAGCTTTTGCTTACGCTTACAGAGCTATGGGGCCGTTAGGAGGACTAATAGCCGGATATGCAACACTCATAGATTTTTTGCTGGCATCGCCCGCTATTGCTATATCCTTAGGGAGTTATCTTCATTTTCTGTATCCGGCAATCCCGATTATGCAGTCGGCTATGTTGTTCAATGCGGCTTTTATAATTCTCAATATATCTGGAGTAAAGGAGTCTGCCACGTTTTCGGTATTTATAACCATATTGGCAGTGGCCGAATTGCTGTTGTATATGGGTATAGTATCCCCCCATTTTAAAATGGATAATTACCTAAGCAACCCTATGCCTTTTGGTTGGGCAGGGGTATTTGCCGCATTACCTTTCGCTGTTTGGTTTTATCTGGCTATTGAAGGCGTTGCTATGGTGGCCGAAGAGGTAAAAGACCCTAAAAAGAACATCCCCAGAGGGTATATATCAGCATTAGTTACATTGGTGGTCCTGGCTCTGGGTGTAATGATACTAACAGGCGGCTTAACCGATTGGCGCAAATTGAGTAATTTGGATTATCCTTTGCCTGAGGCTATAGGCATAGTTTTAGGCAAGGCAAACGGCCTTACGCAAATATTTGCCAGCATTGGTTTGTTTGGATTAATTGCCTCTTTGCATGGTACTATCCTGGCATCTTCGAGGCAGGTGTTTGCTATGGCCCGCAGTGGCTATTTACCCCGTGGACTGGCAGCTATCAATCACCGGTTTAAAACGCCGCATTGGGCACTTGTTGCTGGTGGGGTAATTAGCTTTTTAGCTATTTACAGCGGTACTACAGCCCAGATAATTGTATTATCGGTACTTGGGGCTATTGTGATGTATTTGATGAGTATGCTGAGCCTGTTTTTACTTCGTAAAAAAGAACCTTTGCTGGAGCGGCCTTTTTCATCGCCGTTTTACCCCGTATTTCCGGTCACGGCATTAATTATATCAGCGGTATGCCTTGTGGCTATAATTTGGTTTAATATATGGGTGAGCGCGATATTCTTTACTGGGCTTGCTATTGTGATCGCGCTATTTATAAGTACAGGCAAACACAAAGTTTTATTAACAGAGGAAATGATGGCAGGGTCAAGCTAAGGCAATTAACCAAGGCCTTAGCTTTGTAAATTATTTTTTATGATCTCGTTTTTCAATAGTTCCATTAAATGAAATAGGATCACGGTTGGTGCTGATCACCTGTAAAGAAGCGTACCCATCTGTTGAGATGCTGAGCGTCATGGTCTGCACATCGCGCCAGTTGCTAATACTTCTATCGGTAGGTTTAATAGTAATCGTCCAATCACCTTTTTTACCCACTTTTGAATTGTAGCTAAACTTGGTTGTGGTAAATTTAATGCCGCCATCTGTAGGGTTGTAAGGTGCCTGGTACGCCTGACCGAAATAAGGCAAAAAGGCAGTTATAGTGTCTTTACTAATTACCAGATCATAAGGAGAATTTAATGATCTGCTAATTCCTCTCATTGGGGTTACATAGTTGGCATCAAACACATAATCCTGTGCCTCAACCATGCTTTTTATTTCAGCAGCATGCGCAGCTTTTTTATCCTTGCGGCTGGTCTGGGCATGAACTAAACTTATGCTTATCAAGCTCATTAAAAACAATGTAGCTATTTTGTTTAAGATTTTCATAACTAAGTATTTATGTTGGTTTGACTCAAGAATGCCTTTTAGGTTTAGTACTATCAAATTTAATTATAATTTAAACAAAAAAAGCCATCCGTTTTAGCGGATGGCTTTGCATTAAAAGTACTTTAAAATTATATCAGATTAACACTGCGGTTTACAAATTCTGTAAGCTCAGCACCGGTTAATAATCCCTGTGAAAGTAGCGCGAGGTCAAATGCTTGTTTTGATAACTGGGCTTGAACCTGTTCGTTTTCTTCCTGTAATATACGGGTGATCAGTTTGTGATTACCATTTACAATCACTTTGTAATTATCAGGCATGTTGCCATAAAAGCCCATACCGCCACCCATTGCAGCCATATCTTTCATACGGCGCATAAACTCGTCCATAGTAACAATTACCGGAAGCTCATCTGGGTTAAGGCTTTCTAATTGAACGTTGTATGCCGGTTTGTTAATGGCTTTGTTAAAAATGTCTTTAACCTTTGTTGATTGCTCTTCAGTCAAAACGGTTTCCGGTGCATCATCTTTTTTGATCAGTTTATCGGCAACATCGGCATCAACACGTTTTAAGGATGTTTTATCCAGTTTTTGCTCCAGCTGACTAATGAAATGATTATCAATAGGCGAGTTCATAACCAATACATCATAACCTTTTTTAGTTGCCGACTGAATAAAGGCATCCTGTTTTGATGGGTCATTGGTGTAGATATAAACCAGCTGGCCGTCTTTGTCGGTTTGTACAGCTTCTACTTTCTCTTTGTATTCAGGTAAAGTGAAGTTCTCGTTTTTGGTGTTTGATACCAAAACAAAGTCTTTCGCCTTGTCATAAAACTTGTCTTCGCTTACCATACCGTATTTAACAAACAGGCCAATGTCTGTCCATTTTTCTTCGTATGCTTTACGGTCGGCTTTAAACAGTTCTGCCAATTTATCAGCTACTTTTTTGGTGATGTAGCTATTGATCTTTTTAACGTTGCTATCGGCCTGTAAAAAGCTGCGCGATACGTTAAGCGGAATATCCGGTGAATCGATAACACCATGCAGCAACATTAAAAATTCCGGAACAATATCTTTTACCTCATCGGTAATAAATACCTGGCGGCTGAATAATTTGATCTTGTTTTTCTGGATCTCAAAATCGTTTTTCAGTTTAGGGAAGTACAAAACACCTGTTAAATTGAAAGGATAATCAACGTTCAGATGTATCCAGAATAATGGATCTTCGCTGAAAGGGTAAAGCGTTTTGTAGAAGTTAAGGTAGTCTTCGTCTTTTAATTCAGAAGGTGCTTTAGTCCAGATAGGGTTGGTTTCGTTGATGATATTATCGTGCTGAACTTCAATGTATTTTGGTTTGCCCTCTTCATCAACGCCATCTTCTTCCTGCTCTGTTTTGGTACCGAATTTAATTGGAACCGGTAAAAATTTACAGTATTTGTCTAATATCTCCTGTAGCTTATATTGGCTTAAAAACTCTTCCGATTCGCTGTTAATATACAGGGTGATTTCGGTACCGCGCTCCGCAAGTACACCTTCACCAATTTCAAATTCTGTGCTGCCATCACAAACCCAGTATGCAGGCTCAGCACCTTCCTGGTATGACAAAGTTTGAATTTCTACCTTATCAGCAACCATAAATGCCGAGTAGAAACCTAAACCAAAACGGCCGATGATCTCATTGGCATCTTTGGCCTCCTTGAATTTTTCCATGAACTCGGTAGCGCCCGAAAATGCTATCTGATTGATGTATTTTTTGATTTCCTCAGCGGTCATACCCAAACCGTTGTCAGATATGGTGATCGTTTTTTTCGCCTCGTCAAATGCTACTTCAACGCGCAGATCGCCAAGTTCTCCATTGTATTGGCCTAAAGAAGCCAAACGTTTAATTTTTTGGGTAGCATCTACCGCGTTTGATACCAGCTCACGCAAAAATATCTCATTATCTGAGTAAAGGAATTTCTTAATTATCGGAAAAATGTTTTCGGTGTGTATCGAAATGCTGCCTTTTTCTTGCATAATATTATTATATGGTTGATTTAAATATGATTTTCAGCGGGTAATCATCAATGCCTGTTCCAAACAAGGGGATGTTGTCAAATTGGCAGAAGCTTAATCTACTTTAAGCAATTGATTCAATAAAGTATTCATCACAACCTTCAAGTTGTTTTTTGTTTCCGTGTCTGTAAGGCTACCGTCCGGAGCCATTCTTGAACGGATAAAGGAGATAAGTAGATTTGCACCATCGGTAAGTTTTGCGGATAAAGCGCCAAGCGTTAATAGGAGCGATGGGTGTGCATATTGACCACTTGATGATGCTGTAATAAGCGCCACCGGTTTATCAACTAATGAACTGCTTGAAACCAGCCAGTCGAGCATGTTTTTTAATTGCCCCGGTACGCCAAAGGCGTATTCAGGCGTGCAGATGATCACACCGTCAGCTTCGGCCAAAAGTTGTCTTAATTCAGTTACAGCGGTGGGTGGGGTATCGGTATCTAATCCCGGATCAAAAGGCGGAATAAGTGTCAGCCCTTCGTAGATGTTATAGTTGATATTTTCGGGAACCAGGCTCGTCAGATATTTTAAAATGTTGTGGTTTGATGAGCCAGAACGCAGGCTGCCCGAAATAGCGAGAATGTTTAGCTGTTTGCGATCAATCATTTTTTTAGTAAAATTCTATATAAACTGCAAAATAAATGAAGAGCCTTTACCTTCGGTCGATTGTACTTGGATATTGCCTTTGTGCAACAGCATGATCTGCTTACAGAGGCTTAGTCCAATACCACTCCCCGTTTTACGGGTACTAAAAAACGGAATAAATATTTTATCCAGCAGCTCGGGCGGCATGCCTAAGCCATTATCAATTACCTTAACCAGGGTTTTACTGTTGTTCTGTATTTCGGCAGCAAGTATAAGGCGGGGCTCTTCCCGATCTTTTACAGCCTCAATGGCATTTACCAACAGGTTTATCATCACCTGTTCTATCAGGTTTATATCGGCTTGTATGGCCAGCGTCGGGTCGCGCAGGATGATCTCCAGTTCAATATTCTTTTTCTCAAGTGTCGGCCGCATCAGGCTGTTCAGGTTCTCGAACAGATCGCGCACCAATATCTTATTCAGATCAAGCTTGGTGATCTTGTTAAGGCTGCGGTAACTTTCGGTAAATTTAAGTAACCCCTCGCTGCGCCTTTTGATGGTATCTATACCCAGTTCCAGATCTTCCAGTTCACTGCTTTGCACGCTGTTGGCTATTTCCGGGCTTTGCAGGCGGTTCTTGAGCGTATCCGCAAGTGATGAGATTGGGGCAACCGAGTTCATGATCTCGTGGGTCATTACATTGAGCAGCTTTTGCCAGGCTTTTGATTCCGTTTCGTCCAATGCCTCGCTTACGTTCTGGAAAGCTATTAACTTATAAAGTATATCATCGCTGCGCATTACGCTGGCGGTGATTAAAATTTTAACCAGCTGCTGGTTGCGTGTTACGGTAATGATCTTACTGTCGCCTGGTTTTACTTTGATCAGTTCGAGGTATAAAGCAGGCTCGCGCTTTTCAAGGGAATGAACAGTTTTAAGGTAAGGTATGCCGATAAGGTTTTTAAAAGCCTCGTTGATCCAGCTTATGTTGCCACTTTCTTCCTCAAACGAGAGGATGCCGGTATCCACCAGTTCCAGTATCTTTTGCAGATAGTGGTATTGTGTTTCGCGCTCCCGGCTAATAAGTTTAAAGGTAGTATTGATATCGTTAAATCCTTTCCGCAGTGGTTTGAGTTCGTTGGGTGCGCGCCGTACGTCAAAATGTCTTGAAAAATCACGGTAATGAATAGATTCAACAAACTGGTTTACCTCATCCTGTGCCTTTTTTTGAAAGCGGATCATTTCAACAATCGCGTAAATAACCAATGGTACAAATATTACCAGGTAAAGCGGCTGGCCTATTACAACAACATATGAGGCTGCCAATAATGCCAGAAACAGCAAAAACACACGCAGCAAAAGCCGCCATTCATATCTGTTAAATATCATATTTACTCAATCTACGGTATAAGGCCGTGCGGGTAAGTCCTAATTCTTTGGCCGCCCGTGTTATGTTGCCGTTATGTTTTTCAATTACCCGAAGTATGGCATTTTTTTCGAGCGTGCTTAATTGAATATTATCCTCGTTGGTGGTTGTTTCGGTTGCAGTTTCTAAAATGGAGAATATCAGGTCGTCGGGTCTTAAGGTATTGTCATCGGCCATAATAACAGCTCTTTCAATGGTATATTGCAGCTCACGTACGTTGCCCGGGTAATTGTATGACTTTAACTTTTGCAGGGCGGCTGCATCAAAATCCATAGTAGGTTTAAGATATTTGCTGGCGTACAAGCGGGCAAAATGCCTGGCCAGTATGGTAATATCTTCATTTCGTTTACGCAATGGCGGCATGTTGATCTCAACGGTATTAATGCGATAGATCAAATCCTTACGAAAGCGGTTTTCGTTGGCCAACTCATGCATAGGCACGTTGGTAGCACAAATCAACCTGATATCAATATCAACCGCTTTATTGGTACCCAGACGGGTTACCTGCCGGTTTTGCAGTACGGTAAGCAGTTTGGCCTGTTGTTGCAGGGTAATGTTACCAATCTCATCTAAAAACAGGGTGCCACCATGAGCATCTTCAAAACGGCCTGTACGGTCTTCCCGGGCATCGGTGAAGGCACCTTTTTTATGACCAAAAAGTTCGCTTTCAAACAGGGTATCGGTAAGGGCACCTACATCAACCTTTATAAATGGTTTATCTGCACGTAATGAACGTTCATGTATGGCTTTGGCCATGAGGTCTTTACCTGTACCGTTTTCGCCCATGAGTAAAATATTGGCATCGGTAGGGGCAATCTTATTTACCTTATAAAAAATATCCTGCATCACTTCCGATTCGCCCAAGATAGAAGTATCGCCCGCAGTGCTTTTTACAGCGGTTTTGGTGGTTTTTATGCCTTCTTTTTTGTCTAAGAGCTCTTTTATGGTGGCTATCAGCTTTTCATTGTGCCAGGGTTTTACTATAAAATCATTAGCACCTTCTTTTAATGAACGTACGGCCAGGTCAATATCACCGTACGCGGTTATCATGATCACGCATACGTTGGGTTTCCAGGCTTTTACCTTGCTTAGCCAGTATAAGCCTTCATTGCCAGTGTTTATAGCGCTGTTGAAGTTCATATCAAGCAAAACAAGGTCAACCTCGTTACGCTGCAGCAACCAGTTTAAATTTTCCGGATTTTTTTCGGTGATCACTTCCTGCGCTTCGGTTTTCAGTAAAAGCTTAACCGCGGTTAGCACATCCGGGTCATCGTCAACAATTAAAATGGTAGCTTTTTTAAGTATCATATTTTTTATGGTTCATTGGTTATTAATTCATTGGTTCAGGGGTATTCAGGTTGGTTTATTTGTATTATCAATATATGGTATTGATGCTAATAAACAGATTCTGCAATAACTAATGAACTAATGTGCAAATTAATAATTGAATGCTTAAATTTCATACCAGTTATTTATAATAGAAGTATTAAACTGTAAATCAATTATGAACCGGTAAGGGTAATCCAAGTCACTGTATCATTACCGGACACTTGCTGTAACAGAAGCGAACGCTCTGATAGCTTATTTATTGGTTAATATACTGAAATACAGTTGTTTAATTTGTGGCATATCTTTTTGTTACTACTATTCAAAATATTAGAACTACAGTGGACAGAAAAATTGAAAAAAAGACCTGGAACAGTAAGCGGATACTAACAATTGCGGGTATAACAGGCATTATTTTATTAGTTAGCGGAAGTATTTATTTAACATCAGGCAAAAGCAAGCTTGATGTTGATACAGAACGTATAACCGTAAGCACTATTACCAAAGGCCCTTTTCAGGAGTTTATTCCGGTAAATGGTGTGGTTATGCCGCTTACCACAATTTATCTGGATGCTACTGAAGGCGGTGTGGTTGAAGAAAAGTATGTAGAAGACGGCGCTAATTTGAAAAAGGGTGACCCAATATTAAAGCTTTCTAATACCGATCTGGAATTGAGCCTGGCTAATCAGGAAACCGCAGTATATGCTGAGCAAACACAAATGCAGATTTCGCATAACAATGCTCAACAAAATACCATAACCAAGCTAAACACAATGGCCGATGTAGAAAATACCTATAAAGAAGCCGAGCGTGTATATAAATTAGATAAGCATCTTTTTGATCAAAAGGCTATCGGTTTACAAGAATATCAATCAGCCAAAAACATGTATGATTATCAGGTAAACCGTTACAGGCTTGCCAAGCAAATATTAACGCAGGATACCGCGCTGGTTAAGCAACAGGCATCGCAATCACAAGAACAATATGCGCATATGAAAACCACCCTGGAGCTGATGCGTAAAAAGGTGGCCAGCTTAACATTAAGAGCGCCAATTGACGGACAACTAACCTCGATGGATGCCGAAGTTGGGCAGAACAAAAAACAAGGTGAGCACTTAGGACAAATCGACGTTCAATCAGGGTTTAAAGTAAGAGTTGATATTGACGAACATTATCTATCGCGTATTTATACCGGGCTTAAAGGTGATTTTCAGTTTGCCGATAAGACTTATAATTTGGTTATTAAAAAAGTATTTACCCAGGTAACCGCGGGCCGGTTCCAGGTTGATATGCAGTTTGTTGGCGCTGTACCAAAGGGTATCAGAAAAGGGCAAACCCTGCAGGTTAGGCTGGCATTGAGCGATGAAACACAAGCGATACTGGTTCCTAAGGGAGGTTTTTATCAGCAAACCGGTGGTAATTGGATATTTAAAGTAAGTGAGGATGGCACTAAGGCTTACAAAGTTGATATTCAGCTTGGAAGGCAAAGCCCTGATTATTATGTAGTGACTGATGGTCTTAAACCAGGCGATAAAGTAATCACATCGAGCTATGAAACTTATGGCGATATTCAGGAATTGGTATTGAAAAAATAAATAAGCTATGGCCTGCAACGGAAAGCAGCTGTAAAACATCTTATATAAAACTAATTAACAAACTGTATAAATTAAGTCGATCTGCCACAGGGCAGTGATGATTCAGGAGGCACCAATGATAAAAATTACTAATCTCGAAAAATTCTACCGCACAGAAGAGGTAGAGACCATAGCTTTAAACAAGCTATCAATTGAAATCGCGACGGGCGAGTTTGTGGCCATCATGGGCCCATCAGGCTGTGGCAAATCAACCCTGCTCAATATTTTAGGTATGCTTGATGATCCGGATGCCGGAAGTTATATATTTAACGATATTGAGGTTGCACATTTTACCGAACGTAAGCGTGCCGATCTTCGCAAGCACAACATTGGTTTTGTGTTTCAGAGTTTTAACCTAATTGATGAGCTTACTGTGTTTGAAAACGTGGAGCTGCCATTGATATACACAGGCGTAGCAGCATCTGAAAGGGTAAAGAGGGTAGAGGAAGTGTTAGACAAAATGCAGATCATGCATCGCCGTAATCACTATCCGCAACAGTTATCTGGTGGTCAGCAACAGCGTGTGGCTATTGCCAGGGCCGTGGTCAACAAACCTAAATTGATACTTGCTGATGAGCCCACCGGTAACCTGGACAGCAGCAACGGTAACGATGTAATGGAATTACTTACCGACCTGAACGAACAAGGTACTACCATTATCATGGTAACTCACTCTGAGCATGATGCCCGCTACAGCCATCGTATTATACGCTTGCTTGACGGTCAGAGTGTTATGGAGAATATCATGGTTTAAGAAAGAGATCATCTCCCCAAAAAGATAGTTTATATAAGTTAGTGAGTGCCTCGCTTCCCCTCTCTGCAAAGGAGGGGAGGCTTGAGTTTTTCATTTTTTTAAATCCGAATAACCTTTCAACCTAAATCCTTCACCGAAAATTGCTTATTATCAGATGAATAGTAAGTGTGTAATAACCTATTTATTAGAGTTTAGATATTAGTTTTTAGAATTTCAGGACTTAGAATTTATTTTTTAGAGTTTAGAACTTCAAGTATATGATCAAAAATTACTTCAAAATAGCCTGGCGAAGCCTCATCCACAATAAACTATACTCGGCCATTAACATAGGCGGATTAGGGATAGGAATGGCAGTGAGTTTTATGCTGCTGCTATACGTGTATAATGAATTTACCTTTGATACCTTTCATCAAAATAATGACAGAATATACAAGGTTATGCGTAATCAACCGGCAAATGCCGAGATCCATACTGGCGACGCCACACCAGTACAGGTTGCCGGAGCATTGTTAAAAGATTATCCGGAAATTCAAGCTGCTGCCCGTACTAATAACGGATACGATCAGTTATTTAACTATAATAATAAGCCGCTCAAATTTAATTTGATTTCGGTTGATCCTTCATTCCTGAATATTTTTACGCTTGATTTTGTTAAGGGTAATAAAACAGATGCGTTTAAGGATCCTTCATCTGTTATCATGACCGAATCGTCGGTGAAAGCTTTGTTTGGTGATAAAGACCCTATAGGCCAAACCGTGAAGTTAAATGGATCGCAATTGGTAAAGGTGACCGCTATTATTAAAGATTTACCGGAAAATTCAACTTTCAAATTTAAAGCGCTTATCCCATGGAGTTTGTACGAAACTATGCAGCCCTGGGTAAAAGATTCAGGTTGGGGAAATTATAGTTTCAGTACGTATGCAATGTTAAAGCCGGATGTAAATGTTGATGCACTTAATCATAAAGTAAAAGACCTTATTGCGCGTAATGATCCGCGTAACAAAGAGAACCAGTTGTTTTTATACTTGTTTAAAAACTATCACCTACATAGCGAATTTAAAAACGGTGTTAATGCTGGCGGTAGTATTGAATATGTAAGGCTGTTCCTTTTTTTGGCTATTGGCATTCTGCTGATCGCCTGTATCAATTTCATGAACCTATCAACCGCCCGGTCAGAACGCCGCTCGCGCGAGGTGGGTATCCGCAAGGTGGTAGGAGCCAGACGTATTGCTATTATTCAGCAGTTCTTAGGCGAATCTATACTTACCGCGATTTTAGCTTTTGTAGTAGCTTTAATAATCATGGCTTTTGTGCTGCCTTATTTTAATTATATTATTCATAAACAGTTAAGTATACCTTATCATACCTATTGGACCTGGTTAATTGCCATTGGGGTAACATTAGTTACTGGTTTGCTGGCTGGCAGTTACCCGGCGCTGTTTTTATCGTCATTTAAACCTGTAAAGGTTTTAAAAGGTAGTAATAGCGGAGGCAAAAAAACATTGCACTCCAGGCAAATACTGGTGGTGGTACAATTTGTATTTGCAACCTATTTAATATTGTCAAGCATCCTGATTTATAAACAGATTACCTATATCAAGAACCGCCCGGTAGGTTATACTCAAAATGGGCTGGTTGAGTTCTTTATGGAAGGTAATATGTATAAGGAATTTGAAAATTTCAGACGGGACATTATTAATTCGGGTGCTGTTGTTGATGCTGCAGCAACTTCGTTGAGCATTGCCAACGCCGGTAGTAGCAGCTGGGGCATAACATGGTCCGGTCAATTGCCTGGCGAAGATAAAATTCCGATTGATCAGATGGTTGTATCTTATCACTTTACATCTACTTATGGGTTAACTGTTTTGCAAGGTCGTGATTTTGCTGAAGACAGGCCATCAGACACACTTGCGCTAATGCTGAATGAAGCAGCTGTTAAAATGATGCGCTTAAAGTCACCTTTAGGCCAGATTGTTAAATGGCAGGGAAAGAATTGTACAGTAATAGGTGTTGTTAAAGATTTTGTTTGGGCATCACCTTATGAACCTGTTAAGCCAGTAATTGTTGGCTTTGACAAAGGTTGGGCAGGGGAAATAGGCATGCGTTTAAACCCTAAGGCCCCGGTTTCAAAAAGTTTGGCCAGTATAGAGGCTATCTACAAAAAATATAATCCGGAATATCCTTTCCAATACAAGTTTGTTGATGAAAGTTTTGACAGTAAATTTCAGACAGAAAGGCTATTGGGTACTTTATCAAGCTCGTTCACCATATTGGCTATCGTTATATCGTGCTTGGGATTATTTGGGCTGGCATCTTTCTCGGCCGAACAACGCAAAAAGGAAATTAGTATACGCAAGGTATTGGGAGCAAGTATCAGCAGTTTATGGTTTAACTTATCAAAAGAGTTTTTACAATTAGTAATTATTTCATTTCTGATAGGCGCCGCTCTCAGCTGGTATTACATGAACCGCTGGCTGGCACAATATACATATCGTACAGATGTAAGCTGGTGGGTGTTTATAGCAACGATGGGTATAAGCATAATAGTATGCATGGTAACAATAAGCTGGCAAGCCATAAAAGCTGCGTTAAGCAATCCGGTTAAAAGTTTAAAGAATGAGTGAGAGGTGAGAGGTGAGAGGTGAGTGGTGAGAGGTGAGAGGTGAGAGGTGAGTGGTGAG
>NZ_JBCECK010000119.1:0-16699 GCF_039207105.1 Mucilaginibacter sp. | reverse complement strand
CTTGACGAGAAAGTAGCCCGTTTACACCTTGCTAAAATTGGTGTTGAGCTGGAAGTTTTAGATCAGGATCAGGCTGAGTACATTGGCGTAACTGTTGAAGGTCCGTTTAAACCGGAATACTACAGATACTAAGTCAAAATTCAAAAATAAAAAGTTAAAAGAGCATGGTTTTAGGATCATGCTCTTTTTTGTTGATTTGGTTTTAAAAAGTTTGGATATGCATTGCGCTGTAAACGCATCTTTATTATGTTTGGATTATGAGAGCTGTCCTTATTCTATCACTTCTATTTACAGTTATTTTTTTCGCCCGTAGCCAGTCATCTATGAACGTAAATAAAGATGCTAAGCAAAAGCTTTTGTCATTTATTAAGAAAAGTAAATTCGACGCAGAGCCCAGTACTGCTTTTAATGGACTCTCCAATCCAAAGCTTAAAACACAACTTAATAAATTTTTAGATGAGGCAGCCGCAGACTTTTTAACTACGGTTAATCATCAACCTAATGAAAAAAAGTTTGAAGACAATATTAAGGTAGGACTATTGAGGTTTAATATATTATATAATGAGCTTGATACAGAGGATAGAGAAAGGATTTGTACCTACTTTGAAGAACTAATGGATTGCGTAGGGCTGCAAAGTTCAAACGGGCAGTTAAATATGTGGATGTATGGCTTTGACCCTACAAAGAAAAATTAAATCTCAGTTATAAATAATATGATCAAGCAGTAGATGCTGTTTGTAATTCCTCAGATCTATATAGATAGAAGTTTTTAGGATATACTTCGCTGTGATGTAAATACTTTTCTTTTGTGTTCCTGTGACTTTTTTTGAAAAAATCTGATTAATACAGTGTTCCAATATACCTATGGTTTCAACTGAGGCCTGAAACTTACTGTTGCTAAGGCCATACAGATGTTCAATTACAGCATCATACTTTTTTAATAAACATTGCAACAGGTAACCGTTAGTGGGCGAATATTCCACCAGATCGTTCAGCAGGTCATTAAGCTCATTAAGTTGATCTACATATTCGGTCATGTTGCAGGATTTTTTGCAAGAGAATTAAGCAAACTTGGAATCCGCCTTCGTAAAGGTTACCTAAATATGTTTATTAATTAATTATAAGTCAATTTTTTATCTCAAATTGTAAAGTAAAATAACCATTTTGTATACTTCAGTAGCAGTATTTTACAAACTTTTAGCTGGGTTTTTCTCAGTTGGCAGTTTCAAATTCCTCCTCTACACTTTCGCGAAGGTCATACAATAACCACTGTTTTTTGGCAATAGCACCTGCTTCTGATTGCAGCAGTTTTATAAAATCGTTAACACCGGTAGGCTCGTTGCCGTTGCCATGAATCAGTACTATACTGCCGGCATGCGGTTGCTGCCCTTTAGCCAGCCAGGCATCTGTACCAATAGGGATAAGGCCATATTCGGTTAGCTTGTATACCAACTGCTGGTCAGATACCAAACCTGGAAACCTGAAAAATACCGAGGGAAGCAAGCCGTTTTTGAGCATGGCTTTTTCGGTTTCCAGTATCTCGTAATTCATATCGGTACCTGGTTCCAGCAAAAAGTTTTCTTTCAGGGGAGCTTTCATGCTTACCCGGTGATTAAAAGAATGGTTGATCCAGGTGATATAAATTTCGCGTTTCGCCTGCATTTGTTTAAGCCATTCCAGGTCTTGCGGGTGCTGCCGCATCCAAACACCTGTAACCGATAAGGCTATAGGTGCAGGGCGTTCTACCTTTTGAAATTCAGTAAAAATATCAGTGAATATTCGTCTGTCTAAAGGGCGGTGCGATGGGCATAGGTCGGCTGTAAGGCTGATCCCTGTTTCTTTTGGGATACCACTTTCTATACCTGCATCCTGTAAGGCTACGGATTGTTTTTCGGCCTTACGCAGGGCTTTTTGATAAGGCGTATTCTTAAAAAAAACTCTTGCTTCGGTAATACTCATGGGCTTAACCTGGTAAAAGCCCGGCTCATCAATTTTGGTAGCCAGCGTTTGTGGATTTACCAACAGGTAATAAGTTTTGCCCTCGTTTTCAAACTGGCGTAGTATCATCCAGTCCTGCGGGGCATGATGTGCCCAGCCGTAGTAAGGCTTGTAGTTTTCTATTTTACGAAAATTGGCTTGTGCTTTTGTCAGCTGCTGGGTACAGGTTAAAACAAAAAGCAAGCATAAGCATTTAAGAGATCGGCTGTTCGTTATTAATAACATTCCAGTTTTTGCCTGTAAGTATAGACGTTATAACCAATATAAGCATAAAAATGATTGCCATAATGGGTAAAGCTTGCTGGGCAACAGGAATAAAATTAAAATGTGTATCAATAGTATTTGGGTGTGAGTAAAAGTGTCGGTGAGCAGACTGAGCCTGACCTGGCATACGGTTTATGATTTGTGAAATGGAATATAGGTCAATAACCAATGCCAGATTAACCGCAATCATTATCAAATTGGGGGTTCTTCTTCTATAACCTGCTATGCCCTCTCTAATAAGATACACAAGAGTTGCTATCAGCAGGAATAAGGGTATGATGGATATTATTTGGATAACCATATAAGTGTCACTTAAATCGGCGTCTAAATTGATCTTCCCCCATAAATTACCTGTTGCTATATAGGTGATGCCAAGGGTCAGGAAAAATAACTTAAGCAATGTAAGATATTCTGTAGTAATGGTTTTAGGTTTCATAGCTTAAATATACTGATGTATTGTAAACTGTAAGTGAAATTTAAACTTATCCGGATGTTTTTAGTTTACCATAATAGCAATGAAATATTAACTTTGAACCATGACCCGTTTATCTGTCAATATCAACAAAATAGCTACACTACGCAATTCGCGCGGAGGTAATAATCCAGATCTGATACAAGTTGCCAAAGATTGTGAACGTTTTGGAGCACAGGGTATTACTGTACACCCTCGCCCGGATGAAAGGCACATCAGGTACAACGATGTGTTTGAGCTTAAAAAAATAGTTACTACCGAGTTTAACATTGAAGGTAACTGCCAGGAGCAAAAATTTATTGATCTGGTGTTGGCCAATAAGCCTGAGCAGGTTACCCTGGTGCCTGATGTTTTGGGGCAGATCACCTCTAATCATGGTTGGGATACGATTACTAATTATCATTACCTGGCAGATATGATAGCGGTGTTCAAAAATGCAGGTATACGTGTATCTATATTTGTTGATCCTGTTGCCAAAATGGTTGAAGGCGCCGCTAAAACAGGTACCGACCGTATTGAACTATATACCGAAGGTTACGCTACCCACTTTCACCAGGGTAAAGAACTTGCCATAGCTCCTTATATCGAGGCCGCTAAAGCAGCGCAAAGTTTGGGTTTAGGAATCAATGCCGGGCACGATCTTGACTTGCATAACCTGAAATACTTTGCCGAAAATATTCCCGGCTTGCAGGAAGTTAGTATTGGTCATGCGCTTATCAGCGATGCGCTGTATTACGGGC
This sequence comes from Mucilaginibacter sp., assembly GCF_039207105.1. Classification (GTDB taxonomy): domain Bacteria; phylum Bacteroidota; class Bacteroidia; order Sphingobacteriales; family Sphingobacteriaceae; genus Mucilaginibacter. The sequence goes on along the minus strand of NZ_JBCECK010000119.1, from coordinate 13,225 downwards.
TTGAAAACACCATACAGCAATATCTGAGGCAATTAGTATAGCTTTCGCTACTCCTCGCTTCACTTGCGGCTGAAGGAGGGTAGTTCCTTTATCTTTTGTCAAAGGATCTGTAAACAGTCTGTCAATAATATATTAGGCAATTGTTACTCAGATAGTAAAAGTGTACCTTTGCGCTAAATTTAGAGGGACCCTTGATTCATGATGTTGAACGCAGACTACCAGGAGAAGTTTCAATCGAGACATATTGCTCCAAATGAGGCCGATACGGCAAAAATGTTAAAAACTGTTGGTGCTAATTCACTTGACGAATTAATAGCTCAAACGGTACCTGATAAGATCAGGTTAAAAAAGCCACTTGATTTACCGGCCGCGAAAAGCGAATTTGATTACCTGAATACTTTAAAGCAAACCGCTTCAAAAAATAAGGTTTTTAAATCGTTCATTGGCAAGGGATATTATGATGTTATTGTCCCCGGTGTAATACAGCGTAACATTCTGGAAAACCCGGGATGGTATACTCAATACACTCCTTATCAGGCCGAAATTGCTCAGGGCCGCTTACAAGCGTTGCTTAACTTCCAAACTATGGTAATTGATTTAACCGGAATGGAAATTGCCAACGCGTCGTTACTTGATGAAGGTACTGCAGCCGCCGAAGCTATGTTTATGCAGTATAGTTTGCGTAAAAATCAAAATGCCAATGTGTTCTTTGTATCTGAAGAGCTGTTTCCGCAAACCATTGATATTTTAAAAACACGTTCAGAGCCTTATGGCATTGAACTGCAAATAGGAGACCACCGTACAGTAGAACTGACCGATAACATGTTTGGTGCTATTGTACAATACCCGGCAGGTAATGGCGCTGTTTATAACTATACAGATTACGCTACCAAAGCACATGAAAAAGGCATTAAATTAACCGTTGTAGCCGATATTATGAGCCTGGTGCTGTTAACCCCTCCGGGCGAATGGGGTGCTGATATTGTTGTTGGTTCAACCCAGCGCTTTGGGGTACCAATGGGCTTTGGTGGTCCTCATGCTGCGTTTTTTGCTACTAAAGAAGAATATAAACGCTCGATACCGGGCCGCATCATAGGTGTTACTGTTGATAGTGCCGGTAACTATGCATTGCGTATGGCACTGCAAACACGCGAGCAGCATATCCGCAGGGATAAAGCGACTTCAAACATTTGTACTGCACAAGCATTACTGGCTATTATGGCCGGTATGTATGCCGTATATCATGGCCCGCAAGGGATTAAATTAATTGCCGAAAGGATTCATGGCTTAGCCATATTGTTGGCCGAATCACTTCAGCAATTAGGTTACGAGCAATTGAACGAATCGTATTTTGATACCCTGAAATTTGATGCCGGTATATTGGCCGGTCCCTTACATTCTGAGGCGTTAAACAACGAAATGAACCTGAACTATGAAGGTTCTGTGATTACTATTGCTGTTGACGAAACTACCTCGGTAGAAGATATTAAAACAATCGTGCGGTTTTTTGCCAAAGTAAAAGGCAAAACCATTAACGATGTTGATTTTGACGGCTTAAAGTCAAGCCTGCAAACTGTTATCCCTGCCGAACTGCAGCGTAAATCGGCTTATTTAACACACAGCCTGTTTAATACGCACCGTTCGGAGCATGAAATGTTGCGCTACATCAAATCGCTGGAAACAAAGGATCTTTCTCTTTGCCACTCTATGATAGCATTGGGTTCATGTACCATGAAGCTTAACGCTACCACCGAAATGGTGCCTGTTACCTGGGCCGAGTTTAGCAAAATACACCCTTTTGCCCCTGCCGATCAGGTAGGTGGTTATATGCAGTTGTTTGATGAGCTGAATAACTGGCTAAGCGAGATCACCGGATTTGCGGCTATGAGCTTACAACCAAATGCAGGCGCCCAAGGCGAATATGCAGGCCTGATGGTTATCCGCGCTTATCATCAAGACCGTGGCGATCACCATCGCAACATCGCCTTGATCCCTTCATCGGCGCACGGTACCAACCCGGCATCAGCAGCTATGGCCGGCATGAAGATAGTAGTAGTGAAATGCGACGATAACGGAAACATTGACGTTGCCGATATGAAAGCTAAAGCTGAGCAGTATAAAGAGGAGCTTTCCTGCTTAATGGTTACCTATCCATCTACCCACGGAGTGTTTGAGGAGTCCATTATTGAGATATGTGATATCATTCACCAAAATGGTGGGCAGGTTTACATGGATGGCGCTAACATGAACGCCCAGGTAGGCTTAACCAGCCCGGCCAATGTAGGTGCCGATGTTTGCCACCTGAACTTACACAAAACGTTCTGCATTCCGCATGGCGGAGGCGGCCCTGGTATGGGCCCTATTGGTGTGGCAAAACACCTTGTTCCGTATTTGCCGGGTCATGCCGTGGTTGATATTGACAGGGGTAAATCTATACACGCGGTATCGGCCGCGCCCTGGGGTTCTGCTTCTATCCTGATCATATCACATGCTTATATTGCTATGATGGGGGCCGATGGCTTAACTAATGCTACCCGATATGCTATATTAAACGCTAATTATATTAAAGCAAGATTACAGGATCATTATCCGGTGTTATACACAGGCGCCAATGGCCGTTGCGCACACGAAATGATATTGGATTGCCGCTCATTTAAAGCCTTTGGCATTGAAGTTACAGATATAGCCAAACGTTTGATGGATTATGGTTTCCATGCGCCAACGGTATCTTTCCCTGTTGCTGGTACTGTGATGGTTGAGCCAACAGAATCTGAGCCAAAGCATGAGCTTGATCGTTTCTGTGATGCTATGATAGCTATACGTCATGAAATCGCTGATGTTGCCGATGGGGTATTAGATAAAACCGATAACCCATTAAAAAATGCTCCGCATACTGCGGCTGTAATTACCGGTAATGATTGGGCACACCCATATACCCGTCAAAAAGCAGGCTTCCCGCTTCCTTATGTGGCGGCTTATAAATTCTGGCCTTCAGTAGGTCGTGTTAATGATACTTATGGCGATCGCACATTGATCTGCTCATGCCCGCCGTTAGAAGATTACGCTTTTGAAGAGAGCATAATAGAATAATGATTCGGAGTATATAACAGAAACCGCTTGAATAATTAAAAAGACTATTCAAGCGGTTTTTTTTATTGCTCTTTTAGGTGGCTGCATTCTCTTTTTAGTCATTTGGCCAATAGCTGACCATTTTATTCACTGTTTTTATTCTTTTTGCCCCAAAGCTTTGCTTTTTCAATACACTATAAAAACCTGTATTAATTAAGATGAGTGGTGTAAATTATTTGTTTTTGAGGTTATTTTGCCTTTTTTTGATAAATAAGGCAAAATAAATTGTGTATAATTATGTATAGTTTTGTTACACTTTAGTTATTAAGATGGAGTCAAAATAACGGTCAAAACGAAATAAATAATCCGGTTTTAGATTATAATTGTTATAATTAAAACATTATTTAGCTATACAACTTATAGGAATATAACTTTTTGATTCAAGCAGCGTATAAGTATTATCTATTTTAATAAACTAAGTACATCTATTCAAATGCCTTATGACAATTAACGACAAGCCTGTGAGCGTATTACTTGTTGATGATGATGAGATCAATAACTTTATCTCCATAAAACTAATTAAAAAAGCGTTGCTTAATACGGAGATTATGGCCTGTTTAAACGGAAAATTTGCCATTGATCAGTTGGCTGATATTCAGAAAAGAGATCCCAGCAAAATGCCCGATTACATTTTACTGGATATCAACATGCCTATTATGAATGGATGGGAGTTTTTGGAAGAGTTTAAACGCCTGAATATCGATCCGTTGGGTAAAAGTAAGATATACATTATCTCATCATCGGTATTTAGTAATGATATCAATAAGGCAAAATCCTATCCGTTAGTAAAAGATTTTATATCTAAGCCGCTCAACGTTGAAAAAATAAAAGAACTTTTTGAAGTGCAAAATCATCATTAAGCCTGAACTACTTTAAAGTGTTCATCGGTTCTTAGCACATTTCCTATTGCAAATGATTTTGAATGATAAAAAAGGCAGATCCATCCTTCCTCTGCTGCCTTTTTTCCATACTCTTCCCGCAGTAGCATCGCTTTCCGTCCATCCATATCATATTTAGCAATAAACTTTCTAATCAGTTGCTCTGGTTCGGGTAGCTCATCGCCTCCAAAAAACACCTTTTTACCTTCCATTTCAATCCAGAATACCTGATGGTAAGGGCAGTGTCCGCCAGAATGTTCATACCTGATACCCGGCTGTACTTCGCCGTTGCCTTCTACAAAAGTAATATTAGCACCTTGAAGGGCCTCAAATATTTCTTTATGATAGGATGAAGTGCGCCCGGCAAGCCCGGTTTCCCATTCCTGGCGTTGTATCACATGTTGCGCCTGCGGAAAGCTGGGTTCCAGTTTACCATTACGCTCCACAACCAAACCGCCGGAATGATCATAATGGAGGTGCGACATCAACACAAGAGTAACATCCTCCGGATCAAAACCCGCGTTACGGATGTTTTGGTGTATCAGTAATTCGTCGCGAGTATCTTTAAAGCCAAGGCCGGTGTCCAGCACGATCAGATCATGATCTGTTTTGATCAGGAAAGGGTTTACATGAATAAATAATGATGCCGGGCGATCCTTAGGGTTATCAAGCTCGGGGTTAAAAGGGATAAATTTTTTAGTTGCATCAACTGAATATGAGCCTTCTCCTAACGCGAAAATTTCCATAGAATATATTTTTTGTATCGAGTAATTGGTATCAGGTAGTTAGTATCAAGTATCAGGACTGTCACGGGTTTTCCTTGTGATATTAAAAAATCATGATACTTGATACTAACTACCTGATACTAAAATTTTATACCCGATTTAACTATCTTTACTGCTTTTAAGCTACAAATGTAATGAATAAACGCTGGACAGTAAGGGATAATGCAGATGATGAAGTGGTCAAAAAGTTAGCTGCCGAACTGAACATCGATAGCGTTTTAGGTACTCTGCTGGTTCACAGAGGGATACATACTTTTGATGAAGCCCGTTACTTTTTCAGGCCTGATGTGCGCCACCTGCATGATCCATTTCTGATGAAGGATATGGAAAAAGCGATTGAGCGTATTGATGATGCCATAGCCGCTGGGGAGAAAATACTTATATATGGCGATTACGATGTAGACGGTACAACTGCTGTTGCCACCGTATATGGTTTTTTTAAAAAACGTTACGAAAACCTGGAGTACTACATCCCTGACCGGTACAAGGAAGGTTACGGCATATCAACACAAGGTATTGATTATGCGGCCGGGAATGGTTTTACCCTGATCATAGCGCTTGACTGCGGCATTAAATCGGTTGATAAAATTGAGTACGCTAATAGCCTCGGTGTTGATTTTATCATTTGTGATCACCACCTTCCAGGAGTTGAACTGCCGGCTGCTGTTGCTGTACTTGACCCTAAACGTAACGATTGTGAATATCCTTATAAAGAACTTTCAGGCTGCGGTATAGGTTTTAAACTGATACAGGCATACGCTGAAACACATGATATCCCATTTGAAGAGGTTTCCCGTTTTCTTGACTTGGTAGCCATCAGTATATCATGTGATATTGTACACATCACTGGCGAAAACAGAGTGCTGGCTCATTTTGGCCTTCAAAAAATAAATTCAGATCCATGCATCGGCGTAAAAACATTAATGGAGGTTGCAGGCAGAACAGGCAGCTTTACCATATCTGATGTTGTATTTTCACTTGGGCCGCGTATTAATGCTGCCGGTCGTATTGATGATGCCAAGCATGCGGTTGAGTTGCTTATTGCCTGTGACGAAGCCGTAGCCAAAGAGAAAGGCCTGATGATCAACTCCCGCAACACCGAGCGTAAAGGGCATGATCTGGATATTACCGGTGAGGCGCTGAACATGATAGATAATGATGAGGTGCTGATCAACCGGAAATCGACCGTGGTTTTTAATGAGCACTGGCATAAGGGAGTTATTGGTATTGTGGCGTCGAGGCTTACTGAAAAGTACTATAGGCCCACCATTGTGTTAACCCGTTCCAATGGGCATGTGGCAGGTTCAGCCCGCTCTGTTTTAGGTTATGACTTGTATGAGGCTTTGTGCGAGTGTAAAGACCTGCTGATACAGTTTGGCGGGCATAAATATGCAGCAGGTTTAACTATGGAACCCGAAAATGTGGAGGCTTTCCAACGTAGGTTTGAAGAAGTTGTAAGCGCCACCATAGCGCCCGAACAATTGATACAGCAAATACAAATTGATGCCGAATTACGTTTAAACCAGATAGAGCCCAAATTTTTCAGGATATTGAATCAGTTTGCACCATTTGGTCCCGAGAACATGTCGCCGGTATTTATAAGTAAAAATGTATATGTTAGTGGCAGTGCTAATTTGGTTGGCGCTACCCATGTTAAAATGGCTGTGATGCAGGAAGGATCAGCGGCGTTTGAGTGTATTGCCTTTAATCATGGAGAATACCTTCCGCAGCTGAAAAGTGGTGTGCCGTTTGATATTTGCTACAGCATTGAAGAGAATGTATGGCGCGAAAGGCGGACCATTCAGTTGAATATAAAAGGAATACGGATATAAGTCAAAATTAAAAATTCAAAAGTCAAATAATGAACGGCTTTTGAATCGGATATACGAGGCAAAAACTAAAGTTAAGCATGTGTTTTAACTTTTGAATTTTGAATTTGCAACATGATTTTAAGAGCAGAGCATTTAGTAAAAAAATATAAACAACGTACAGTTGTTAACGATGTGTCATTTGAGGTAGCCCAGGGCGAGATTGTAGGTTTGCTTGGGCCTAACGGTGCAGGTAAAACCACCTCGTTTTACATGATAGTTGGACTGATAAAACCCAATGAAGGCACTATTTTTCTGGATGATAACGACATAACCGGCGACCCGATGTATCGCCGTGCGCAGAAAGGTATAGGTTACCTGGCGCAGGAAGCCTCTGTATTTCGTAAGCTCTCCGTAGAGGATAATATTAAAGCGGTGCTGGAAATGGGCGGAATGGCTAAAGACCGGCAGCGCGATAAACTGGAAGAGCTGATTGATGAGTTTAGCTTACACAAGGTGCGCAAAAACCGTGGCGATCTGCTATCGGGCGGCGAAAGACGCCGTACCGAAATTGCAAGGGCGCTGGCGGCCGAGCCCAACTTCATTTTACTGGATGAGCCCTTTGCAGGGGTAGACCCCATTGCGGTGGAAGAAATCCAGGCTATGGTAGCTAAACTAAGGCACCGTAACATAGGCATTCTCATTACTGACCACAACGTACAGGAAACATTATCCATTACTGATAGGGCCTACCTGCTTTTTGAAGGTAAGATATTGGAATCAGGCGTACCTGAGGTGCTGGCCGAAAATGAAATGGTGCGTAAGGTGTATTTAGGCGCCAATTTTGTTTTGAAAAGAAAAGTATTCCCTCAGTAAGAAACAAGAGATTAGAGTCAAGAGACAAGAGATAATCATGGTTTGCCATGAAAACCCAAGCGTAGTGCTTTTATGATTAACCGGATTTATCATGTCTTGATTCTTAATTCTTGTATCTTGGTTCTAATTTCTTGACTCTGTTGACATATTTTTCCTATCTTGACTCTCGAATCTAATTTCTTGACTCTGTACCCATGACAATCTTCAATTCTGTATTTACCTGGTTCATGAAAAAGCGTATCCACCAGATAGAGCTTTTTATGAAATACCCCAATGAAGTACAGGAAGAATGGTTTGAGCAGTTGATATCAGGTGCAGAAAGTACCGAGTGGGGCCGCAAGTATCATTACAAAAGCATCGAGAACCTTACCCAGTTCAAGGAAAGAGTACCCATTCAAAATTACGATTCGCTTAAACCCTATATTGAGCGAATGCTCACCGGCGAAAAAAATGTATTGTGGCCTTCTGAAATTCGTTGGTTTGCCAAATCATCAGGCACAACTAACGACAGGAGCAAATTTATACCTGTTAGTGAGGAGGCTCTGGAAGAGTGTCATTTTAAAGGGGGAAAAGATTTGCTTACCATCTACTTTAATAACCAACCCAATGCCCGTATGTTCACCGGCAAAATACTGACGCTTGGTGGTAGCCACCAGGTGAGCCAGTTAAGCGCTGATACTTCTTTCGGCGATCTTTCGGCGGTTATCATGAAAAATCTGCCCCTTTGGGCCGAATTTCACCGCACCCCTGATCTGGATATAGCTTTGCTTGAAAATTTTGAAGAAAAGATAGAAAAGATCGCTTACGCCACCAAAGATGTGAACGTAACCAGCATTAGCGGGGTACCTACCTGGAACCTGGTACTGTTTAAACGCATATTGGAAATTACAGGTAAAAAGAATCTGCTGGAGGTATGGCCAAACCTGGAGATGTATTTTCATGGCGCGGTTAATTTTACGCCTTATCGGGAGCAGTTTAAGAAATTGATTCCCAGCGATGATATGTACTATCTGGAGAATTATAATGCATCTGAGGGCTTCTTTGGTATTCAGGATACAAAAGAACCTGGCGAGATGTTGCTCATGCTGGATTATGGCATATTTTACGAGTTTTTACCACTCGAAAACCTTTATGACGATAATCCCGATACGCTTACGCTTGATGAAGTAGAGCTGGATAAAAACTACGCCCTCATTATAACCACCAATTCCGGACTCTGGCGGTACATGATAGGTGATACTATCAAGTTTACATCGCTGTCGCCATTCCGCATTCAGGTAACCGGGCGTACCAAACATTTTATCAACGCCTTTGGCGAAGAGGTGATCATTGATAATGCCGAACGTGCCCTGGAAGAAGCATGCACACAAACCGGCGCCATTATTAAAGAGTATACCGCTGCCCCCGTTTACTTTAACGGCGACCAATGCGGTGCCCATGAATGGATCATTGAATTTGAAAAAAAGCCCGCCGAGTTTGAGCGCTTTGTTGACCTGCTCGATGAAACCCTGCGTCGTATCAATTCTGATTACGATGCCAAGCGATTTAAAGATATGGCCCTGCGCCGCCCCATAGTTCGCCGTGCCCCCGAAGGCACTTTTTTCAATTGGATGAAAGAAAAGGGCAAGCTGGGCGGTCAACATAAAGTACCCCGCTTAGCCAACAACCGTGAATACATTGATGCCATTTTGAAAATAATGGAATTGGTAGGTTGATGGATACAAGACTTTTAGAATCAAGATACAAGAATCATTTGTTTTGCTCCCACAAGCGTCCCTCCATAAGTGTTCGATCTTAATAGTTAGTACTTAACGTCATGCCGAATTTATTTTCGGCATCTCACTTGCAAGACATAACACGTAATATCCTACCTTATTTGTGGGATTCTGAAACAAGTCAGCATGACTACTGATTTATGCATTTCTTGCTGCCAGATCCAACATCATGCCGAATTTATTTCGGCATCCCACTTGCAAGACATAACACTTTTGCTACCGCAAGCGTCCCGCTTGTGGTTAGTATGATTAATTAGTACCTATATGTTTAGCCAAATACCACAAGCGAGACGCTTGCGGTAGCGATGTACATAACGTTATGGTTTGTAATTCCAACAAAAAAGCCTTGCATAAAAATGCAAGGCCTCATAGTAATATGATATAGGTCTGCTAAGACATTTTAAGCTTCTTTTGAATGTCGGCAACGTAACCCTTAAATTTCTTATCGGTATCAATAAGATCCTCAACAGTTTGGCAGGCGTAAATTACGGTAGAGTGATCACGGCCGCCGAAAAAGTGTCCTATTGATTTTAATGAACTCTTGGTATGGGCTTTAGCCAGGTACATGGATATTTGACGGGCCTGTACAATTTCGCGTTTGCGGGTTTGTGATTTTACCATCTCAATGGGTACTTCAAAATATTCACAAACCAGGCTTTGTATATACTCCATCGAAATTTCTTTTGATGAGTTTTTTACAAAGTTTTTAAGCATTTGCTTGGCCAGGTTCAAGTCAATCTCCTTACGGTTAAGAGTTGATTGTGCCAACAATGATACCATAGCGCCTTCCAGCTCACGTACGTTGTTATCAATGTTGTGTGCAACGTATTCGATAACATCGTTAGAGAGCTCAATACCGTCCTGATAAATTTTATTTTTCAGGATAGCCATACGGGTTTCCAGATCAGGGATCTGCAGATCGGCCGATAGGCCCCATTTAAACCTTGAGAGCAGGCGTTCTTCTAAGCCAGCCAAATCTTTAGGTGCTTTGTCCGATGTGATGATCAACTGCTTGCCAGATTGGTGCAGGTGATTGAAGATATGGAAAAAGAAATCCTGGGTTTTTTCTTTACCGGCAAAGTTGTGTACATCATCCATGATCAGTACATCAATTGCCTGGTAAAAATTCACAAAGTCGTTAATATTATTATGCTTAAGCGCGTCAACAAATTGTTGAGTAAATTTTTCGCACGATACATAAAGTACCAGTTTATCCGGAAGGGAACGTTTTATTTCGTTACCTATAGCCTGTGCAAGGTGGGTTTTACCCAAGCCTACACCACCATAAATCATTAAAGGGTTAAAAGAGGTACCGCCTGGTTTTGCAGCAACGGCATAACCGGCAGAGCGGGCTAAGCGGTTGCAATCACCTTCAACAAAGTTTTCAAAGGTGTAATTCCTGTTCAGTTGCGGATCTACGTTTAATTTTTTCAAGCCTGGTATCACAAAAGGATTTTTGATGTCCTTATTAATTGAGATAGGAATCGGCATTGATTGATTTTTTGACTCGGCCCCGTTTCCGTTTGAAGGCATATTTGTTGTATATGGTTTACTTGATGATTGCTCAACAACTATATTATACTCTAAACGTCCTTCGTCGCCTAATTGTTTTTTAATTGTTTTGCGCAGTAAACCTACATAGTGCTCTTCAAGCCATTCGTAAAAGAATAAACTTGGTACTTGTATCGTTAAGACGCTCCCTTCCATACGCAAAGCTTTGATTGGCTCAAACCAAGTCTTGAAGCTTTGTGCTGGGATGTTATCTTTGATGATCTGGAGGCAGCTATTCCAAACGTTAGTACAAGTTTTTTCCATATAGTTTTTAGTAAAATATTGATTTCCAACCCCCAGCGAAACATCTTTTGGGCCTGCTACGGAACATCGAATATTGCCATAAAAAAGCTAATAAAAAAATTATATTTTCACTTTTTTGACAAATAAATTTATGATATAATAATCGCTTTTTTGATGAGAAATCCACATAAAATGTTATTTTCCACAACAAAACTCATAATTATTAACACCGCCTGTTTCCGCCCGATACCATTTGTTTAATTTAACAAAAAATATACATAAGTATCAGTGTTATAATTATTTATTATACGGATTGCCGCCTGCAATTGTTGAGCCAGTTAGGTATAAACTCTACCGTTAATGCTTAAAACTCTGGTATACTGCCTTATAAAATTATCTGACAAACTTTGTTTTCCACAAAATTATTTTTTGAGTTTTTTGCTACAACCTGAGGTTATATTAATACTCTCCAAATACCCCTCTGAGGATATCTGCGATCTCGCCAAGAGTGGCATATTGCTCCACTGCCGAGAGGATAAAAGGCATTAAGTTTTGCTGGCCTTTTGCGGCATTTTGAAGTTGATTTAAAGAAGTGATTACAGCCCGATTATCGCGGCTGTTTTTGAGTTGCGTTATCTTTTCGGTCTGCATTTTGCGGATGCTGTCATCTACCCGGAACACGTTCATCGCTGCTTCTTCCGGCTGGGTAAATCGGTTAACACCCACCAGTACTTTTTCGCCGCTTTCAATATCGTTTTGATACTGGTAGGCAGAGGCGGCTATCTCCTGCTGAATGTAATCCTGCTCAATGGCTTTAACCGCGCCGCCCATCGCGTCTATCTTATCTATATATAAATGCGCGGCGGCTTCAATCTCGTTAGTTAAGGCTTCTATAAAATAGGAGCCTGCCAGCGGATCAACCGTATCAGTTACCCCGCTTTCAAAAGCAATGATCTGTTGGGTGCGCAGAGCTATTTTAGCTGCGGCTTCTGTAGGTAATGAAAGCGCTTCGTCATAACCATTGGTATGTAAGGATTGTGTGCCACCCAATACTGCGGCCAAAGCCTGATTACTTACCCTTATAATATTATTAAGTGGCTGCTGCGCAGTTAAGGTTGACCCGCCGGTTTGGGTATGGAAGCGTAGTTTTTGCGCGCCGGCATCAGTAGCGCCAAGTTGTTGGGTAATGTGAGCCCACATGCGGCGGGCAGCCCTGAATTTAGCTATCTCCTCAAAAAAGTTATTATGACAGTTAAAAAAGAAGGATAACCTTTTAGCAAATACATTAATATCAAGTCCCTTGTCAAGGGCTGCTTTCAGGTAAGCTTTACCATTTGCCAGGGTAAAAGCCAGCTCTTGTACCGCTGTTGAGCCTGCCTCACGAATATGATAACCCGAAATAGAAATAGTATTCCATTTAGGTACTTCCTGACTGCAGTATTCAAAAACATCGGTTATCAGCCGCATTGATGCTGCGGGTGGATATATATAGGTGCCCCTTGCGGCATATTCCTTTAATATATCGTTTTGTACTGTGCCAGAAATTTGTGTCAGATCGGCACCTTGTTTTTTAGCCAGGGCTATATACATAGCTAAGAGGATAGGAGCCGTTGCATTGATGGTCATGGAGGTGGTGATATCTTTGAGTGCAATGCCATCAAATAATATCTCCATATCTTTTAATGAGTCAATAGCTACGCCAACTTTACCCACTTCGCCTTCGGCCAGGTCGTGATCAGAGTCGTAACCTATTTGTGTGGGCAGGTCAAACGCTACAGATAAGCCGGTTGTGCCCTGGCTTAAAAGGTAATGGTAGCGTTTATTTGATTCTTCGGCTGTTGAGAAACCGGCATACTGGCGCATGGTCCAGGCCTTGCCCCGGTACATATCCTTTTGTATACCGCGGGTAAAAGGAAATTCGCCGGGCAGTTCATTCATGGATGAAGGCTCGGTATAAACTTCCTTAATTTCGATACCCGAGGTGGTTGTGAATTTCTTTTTGGCCATAAGCTTAAAATAATTCTTCCATATCCTGCCTTATTAAACCGGTGGCTATTTCATAGGGATCCTGCTCCAGCTTGCTTAAATGAATAAGGATGGTTTTACCCATATCTATACCTGAGGCATCAGGCGGAAGGGCCTTAACGGCGTTGTTTACCAGGCTTAGGGTATCTTCTTTT
>NZ_JBCECK010000118.1:0-16835 GCF_039207105.1 Mucilaginibacter sp. | reverse complement strand
TGACCTGCTTGTAATGTGCCGTTCCAATGGGCGTTTGCTGTACGTTTCATAAGATGGTTTTTTATTAAGTGATGTATTATATTAGTTCAGTTTAATGACTGTTATTATTTGTTTGCGTTAGGCCATTTTGCCCTTTCATACTGCACAGGCCATTTTATTTCATGCCCTAACTCATGTGCCGCACGCAACGGAAAACGCGGATCGCGCAATATTTCGCGGGCCATTGAAACAATATCCGCTTCACCTTCCCGTATAATTTCATCGGCTTGCTGGGCCGTTGTTATTAAACCCACCGCACCTGTAAGTATACCACTTTCTTTTTTAACTTTATCAGCAAATTCAACTTGATAACCTGGTTTTAACGGTATTTTAGCATTGGCCACATTACCACCGGTCGAAACGTCAATCAGGTCTATACCTTTATCCTTTAAAATCTTTGCCAGCGCTACAGATTCGTCGGCAGTCCATCCGCCTTCGGTCCAGTCGGTTGCCGAAATTCTTATAAATAATGGGTTTTCTTTAGGCCAAACTTCCTGTACGGCATCTACAACCTCCAGTGTTAAGCGTATACGATTTTCAAATGATCCGCCATATTCGTCGGTGCGCTTATTGCTTACCGGCGACATAAACTGGTGCAGTAAATAGCCATGCGCGCCATGCAACTCAATAACCTTAAATCCGGCGATAAGCGCCCTGCCTGCGGCGGATTTGAAATCGGCTTTTATTTTTTCAATACCTGCTTTATCCAGCTCAATGGGTACTTCCTCACCCTCGGTAAATGCTACAGCACTTGGAGCTACAGTTTTCCATCCGTTTTGTTGATCGGATGGTATTTGTTTACCACCTAACCAGGGTTGCACATGGCTGGCCTTTCTGCCGGCATGCCCCAGTTGTATGCCCATGATGGTGCCTTGCGCATGTGCAAAATCAATGATCTGTTTTAGTTTAGGTATATGATCATCATGGTAAATACCCAGATCGGCAAAGGTGATACGGCCTTCCGGCGATACCGCGGTAGCCTCCGTAATAACCAATGCGGCCCCGCCAACGGCTATACTACCCAAATGAACCAGGTGCCATTCATTAGCAAAGCCATCCTCGCTTGAATACTCGCACATGGGCGATATCGCTATCCGGTTTTTTAATTCGATGTTTTTTATTGTAAGAGGCGAAAATAGGTTTGCCATAATTTGTTGTTGTTTCTTGTAAATATGATGACTAACAGTAGCAACTCCTTCACTGTTTTGTAAAATACGGCTTATGTAACAGAATGTATACGTTGGAACATGGAACCTCACCCAACCCTCTCCAAAGGAAAGGGCTTTAAAAAGTATGGTTTGATCAATCAAGTTGTTTATTGACTCACCCGACACCGATACGCTTGTCGACCCTCTCTTCGGCTTCGCTGAAAAGAGGGTGAGGGATTTTTCTTTGTTTTATAATTTTCCTTACCCTCTTTTCGCCGCAGGCGAAGAGAGGGTGGTCCAGCGAAGCGTAGACCGGGTGAGTAAATTGTATGCCATGCAATTTCAAGATCATGCCTGTTCGTTGCTATCAATGCACCCGTCCGCGTTCTTCCTCATTACCCGTATCGCGTTTTTTAGTGCTGTCCTCGCCGCCAAAACGGTAACTCAGGCCTACCAACACAAACCTGTTGAGCTGAAAATTGGTGAATTTGGTCCTGATGCCGTTAACGGTAGTAGTTACTGCCGATGCGCTGGTCCTGAAAGCATCGTTAAAGTTCAGGGTAATGTTCAGCTTCTTTTTCATGGCCAGTGCGGTGAAGCCAAAATCCAGTTTATAATATGGATCGGAGCGGCCAATGTGGTCAATTTCCGGAAACTGGTACCAGAAGTTAACAACCATAGCCAAAGTTTTATCGGCATTAAAATAAGCGGTGTTGTTGGTAGCCAGGTAAGCGCCATAACCACTTATGCTTTTAATATAAGGTATGCTGGAGTGGGCATCGGTATGGTAAAAAGTGGCCTGGTTATTATTATCGAGCCAGGTGAACAGATGCAGTGATATATTCTCAGAAATACCCACGCGGTAAGTTTTAATGAAATTCAGCGGAACAGTATAAACCAAATTGGTATCGGCACTGGCAACGGTTACATTATTGAATCCATTATCGGTAACGTTCAGGAACAGTGCCGATGTAAGCATACTTTTATACGTATGCGATACTTCTAAATTGCTGTTGTACTCCGGCTGCAAAAACGGGTTACCCTCGCCATAGCTGTAAGCTGTGAACAATGATTTAAAAGGGTTCAGATTCCAGAAAGAGGGACGATTGATTCTACGTCCAAAACTTAAGGAAAAACTGTTGGCCGTATCAGCCTGATAGGAGATGGATACTGAAGGAAACAACCTTAAGTATCTATTGGTATTGGTTTGGTTAAGCGTGTACGAGGTGCCTTTGGTTTCGGTGTATTCTGCACGCAGACCGGCCTGGTATTTCCATTTATCCTTTTCTTTATTCAGGTTAATATACAGCGATTGTGTGTTTTCAATATACCTGAACTCGTTACTCAGATTGGTGTTGTAGGTGAGCTGATCATTGGCATCTTTATTATAATAAAAAGCATTGCTGTAATTATTAATAAAGCTCAGCTTGCCACCAAAAGCCAGTTTTGCGAATGAAGTAGGTATTTCAGCATCGGCCTTAAAGGTATATACGTTAATGAGTTGTTTGTTGGTATCAAAGTATCGGGTATTGTTTTCGGGGATCACCTGTCCATTAGGTAAATAGCTGTTACTTTCAAAGTCCGACCGGTCGTTACGGTTATAGTTAAAGTAATCGGCGTTAAGCATCAGCTTTTTGCCGGTAGTATCAAAATTGATAATAGCATGTGCGTTACCTGAGTTACTGAGGGCTATGGGGTGATAAGTGGCATAAGTTCTTAAAGTTGAATCGAGCCCGCCGCTGCTGTTATAGATCGGGTTATTCACATGGTCCGATCCATCGTAAACGCTTTTACCACCCAGGTAAGATATGCCGATTGTGGTTTTGGGGCTTACTTTATAATCAATCCCGGCAACAATATTAAAGTTGTGGCCGCGGTAGTTGCCGGTATCGGTTTGCAGCCAACTTTGTTCGGGATAAAAAATGTCGGTCTCGAAACCTTCCAGCTCATGGTCATGATCCATGCTGATGTTGGCATAGGCCGACCATTTATCGGCATTATAATTCAAATTTGCGCTGCCTGCAGCCAGCCAGTAGTTGCTGGTACCAAAAACGGTAGCCGGGCTGTGTAACGATTGTCTGTCGCTCAGTTGCACATTGCCCGAAAAGCCCTGTTTACTGCTGTGTTTGGTAGTAATATTAATGAGCCCCGCGTTGCCATCAGCATCGTAATTGGCGGATGGATTTTTGATAACCTCTATTTTAGAGATCTGGTTGGCCGACATTGATTTAAGATAGCGCACCAAATCAACCCCGGCAAGCTGCACCACACGATCGTTGATCATCACCCTGACCATGCCTTTGCCCACTATACTGATCTCGTTGCCATTTACCTTTACACCCGGAACTTTACCCAGCGTAGTCAACACATCTGTACCGGTAGCGGTTACATTGGAAGCCACATTGTAAACCATTTTTTCCTGATTGTTCTCAACGGTGGCTTTGGCAGCTGTAACCACAACTTCGTTCAGTTGGGTGTTTGATCGTTGCAGGACAATGCTGATTACGGTATCCCGTATAATAGAAATCTTGGATTGATATTGCTGATACCCGGTAGATGTTACCGTAAGCAGGTACTGACCTGCATGCAGGCCGTTAAAGCTAAAACCACCTGAGTTATCGGTTTGTAATGATTGGTTTTTCTGATCGTCTGTGTTTATCAGGCTTACACCGGCATAATCTACCGGGTGTTGTGATACATCAGTTACGGTACCTGTAAGTTTTATCTGGGCATAAAGACCAGCGTGTATGAGAGTTAATAAGAAGATGGTAAATAGTACTTTCAAATTGGCAGGTTTAAAAATTTGCCTAAGTATAAGAAAAGATATGGCAAATTGGAAAACACAATGCCTAAATTTGATATCCTAAAGCTGGTTTAACTGCGCAAGTTCCGGGTTTTACCGCATTTGTTAGCGGCCTACATTTGTAGTGTAATCATTAATAAATAACATTATGAACACACAAGAAGAAATTAATTATCAACGTATAGCCGAAGCAATAAACTATATAAAGCTGAATTTCAAAAGCCAGCCCAATTTAGATGATGTGGCCGAAAAGGTAAACCTGAGCCCTTTCCATTTTCAGCGTTTATTTACCGACTGGGCAGGCATCAGCCCTAAAAAATTTCTGCAATACCTGAGCCTTGATTATGCCAAGGGGATACTGAAAGATAAGCAGGCCACCTTGTTTGATACCGCTTTTGAAACCGGCCTTTCGGGTACCGGCCGCCTGCATGATCTGTTTGTGAACATTGAGGGGATGACACCCGCCGAATATAAAAACGGAGGTAAAGAGCTCCACATTAATTACAGCTTTGCCGAAACCCCTTTCGGTAACATCATTGTAGCATCAACCCCCAAAGGTATTTGTTATATGGCTTTTGCCGACGATAGGGAGGCTGCTTTTAATCAGCTGGAGTATCAGTTCCCGAATGCCGTTTATGAACAGGTGGTGGATGTGGCCCAACAAGATGCCCTGCATATATTTAAAAAAGATTGGTCGGAGTTATCAACTATCAAGCTGCACCTAAAGGGTACTAATTTTCAGCTTAAGGTATGGGAAGCGTTGCTTAAAATACCGATGGGGCAGCTGAGTACTTATTCAGATATATCAAAGCAGATACTGCAACCCAATGCCAGCAGGGCAGTAGGCAGCGCGATAGGAGCCAATCCGGTTGCCTTTTTGATCCCTTGTCACCGGGTTATCAAATCAACCGGCGAGTTTGGCGGGTATCATTGGGGGCCAACCCGTAAATCGGCTATCATTGGCTGGGAGGCTGCCATCATAAATAATTAAGTTATGATGATAAGTATTCAGGAAAGAATTAACCAGCTAAACTGGGCTGATATCGCGACAGCAATGGATAATAAAGGATTTGCCCAGGTAAAAGGAGTTTTAACAAATCATGAGTGTGACAGCTTAACCGCAGTATATAATGATGAGCAACTATACCGCAAAACCATTGTAATGGAGCGGCACCATTATGGGCAGGGCGAGTATAAGTATTTTAATTATCCGCTGCCCGAGCTTGTACAGCAGTTGCGCGAAAGCGTGTACCCCAAACTGGCGCCTATTGCCAATAACTGGATGCAGCTTTTGGGTAAAGAACAACGCTTTCCGGATAGTTTGGAACAACTGCTCCAACATTGCCATGAGCACGAACAGCTGCGCCCGACTCCTCTGATATTGCAATACACAGCAGGCGGCTACAATGCCATGCACCAGGACTTGTATGGCGAAGTGTTTTTTCCGATGCAACTGGTATTTATACTGGATGAACCGGGCACAGACTATGAGGGCGGCGAGTTTATACTGATGGAGCAGAAACCACGGGAGCAATCGCGTGTTAGGGTGGTACAGCCCGCAAAAGGCGATATGCTGCTGTTTACCACCAGCTACCGGCCTGCTAAGGGCAGCAAAGGCTATCACCGGGTAAATATGAAACATGGCGTAGGCGAACTCATGGCAGGCAAAAGGCGTAGTATGGGCATTATTTTTCATGATGCCAAATGATCAGGCATATGGATCTGGGTGATACCTCCTTTGCACGTAGCCGCCAGCTAAAACTGCTGATCAATAAGGACGAAATACAGTTTGGAGGTAACGCTAAACTCAAAATTTACGGTACTCTTCATTGCCGTTCGGGCATGCGTATGAAAGCGGAAAACCGTGTATTTTTTGCGTCGGAGGCCGAAGCGATTGAAATGGGCTACAGGCCTTGTGGTCATTGTATGAGGGAGGCTTATGGGGAGATGGAAGAGTAGATTATAAAATCCTGTCATTGCGAGGAACGAAGCAATCGCGAGCTATGCATATCCGCGATTGCCACGCTACACTCGCAATGACAAAATTTTAAATATTCTTTCTTGCGCTCATCTTTGACGAATGCTCCATATGGCTTAGCGATTATATCGCTTGTATCAAAACTTGTACCTTTTGCGTTAGTATCATTAAACGCTTACATTTAGCTAACCTGACCATCATGCTCAAAAAAACATTACTCATTATATTTTTAATAATCGCTGGTAAAATAACCCATGCCCAAACAGCTGATGAGGTGTACGAGAAATACGCTGACTTTAATTTAGCCATATTGCAAAATGAGCATGATAAAGCCCTTGACCTGGGGCAGCAAATACTACCAGATTCTGCCAAGCTGAACTCCAAAGTTCGTGTTAGCTTTTATAACAGTATGGCTAAATTATATGAGGATGATAGTCAGAGTGTAAAGGCAATTGAATATTATAACAGGGTAGCAGCTGCCCAGCCTGATTATTATGTAGCTCACCGGGCGCTGGGGTATTTATACATCAAGGATATTTCCGGGAAACCGGCTGACCAGGTAGTTATAGATGCAGCTTATAAGGATAAAATAAAGAAAGCGTTGCCTCATTTAGAGAAAGCTCAGGCTTGTGACCCTGATGACGAAACGCTCAACCTCATCAAAACCCTTTATCGCAATATTAATGATGAAAAAGGCCTCAACTCCTTACCCGGGCGACTTGATCAACTAAAGAAAAACTGTATCGATATTTTAGATACGCAATAAATGCTGTCTATTTCTGCCTGAAGCTATCGCCTATAAATTCCAGTGCATCGGTGATACCGGTGCGCCAGTATGTCCAGTTATGGGCACCATCACGTATCCTGAACTCATGCGGAACCTTTTTTTCGGTAAGCGCGATGTGCAGCAGAGAATTGCCTTTACTCAGCGGATCATCATCACCGCAATCAATCCAATAGCGTACTTGTTTAAGCTCATCGGTGGTTTTGTTTTGAACCAGACCGAGTACCGAGTTACTTTGCCAGGTGGAGTTTAAACGTTCGCGGCCTTTTAGGTTAGGGCCCATTGCCTGGCTGTAAGTTTCGGCCCAGCGGGCATCTGGTATAGCCATAAAGTCCTCATCGCTGCGTACAGCCGCGCTCAATGCCGCGGCCGCCGAAAACAGCTCCGGATGTTTTAAACTGTACACCAGCGTACCAAAGCCACCCATTGAAAGGCCGGCCACGCCACGGTATTTTTTGCTAGCCTTAATGCGAAACTCATGCTCAATATCGGGCATAAATTCCTTGAAAAAGAAGTCTTCATATTTCTGTTTGCCATCAAAAGAATTGATATACCAGCTGATTTGGGCATCGGGCATTACAATGATCATGGGCGGTATCTTGCCTTCGGCAATAGCCTTATCTGCGTAGCGGTTAATCTCGCCAAATTCCAGCCAGCCGGTATGGTCATCGCCAAAACCGTGCAGCAGGTAAACTACGGGGTAGCTGCGGTTTGATGTTTCATAATCAGCCGGCAGATAGATGGCATATTTCACGTTATGCCCTAAAATGTCGCTCTTAATATTTTGTTCTTCTATCACTTTGCCCTTGGGCTGAGCAAAAACAGTGCCCGCCGAAAGCATCAAACAAAAAAAGATGAGCCTTTTAAATATGATCATAAGTGATGGTATCAAGGTGTTTTTATTTCTGTCTGAAGCTATCGCCAATAAACTGCAGCGCGTCTATAATACCGGTACGCCAGTAGGTCCAGGTATGGGCGCCGTCACGTGTTCTGAACTCGTGGGGTACTTTCTTTTCGGTAAGCTCGATGTGCAGCAGGCAGTTTCCTTTGGTTAAAAAATCATCGTCGCCGCAATCTATCCAATAGCGAACGGTTTTAAGCTCGTCGGTGGTTTTATTTTGCACTATGTTTAAAATAGAATTAGCCTGCCATGCTTTATTGATGCGATCATTACCCTTTAATCCCCTGCCATAAAGCTGGCCAAACACATTCTCCCAATTATTGTCGGGCATGGTTACCATCTGGTCATCCGGAAATACAGCCGCGCTCAAAGCCGCGCCGGCGGCAAATAATTGTGGATATTTCATGGTGTACATCAGTGTACCGTAACCCCCCATTGATAAACCGGCAACACCCCGGTATTTTTTCTCTGTTTTAATCCGATAGGCCTTTTCAACATGAGGCATAAACTCTTTGATAAAAAAGTCCTCATATTTCTCCTTGCCATCGTAGGAGTTAATGTACCAGCTTGAGTCGGCATTAGGCATTACAATGATCATCGGGGGGATAGTACCTTCGGCAATGGCCTTATCTGCGTAGCGATTTATTTCGCCAAATTGCAGCCAGCCTGTATTATCATCAGAGTAACCGTGTAGCAAATAAACTACAGGGTAACTGCGGTTTGAACTTTCGTAATCGGCGGGCAGGTAAATAGTATATTTTACATTGCGCTTTAAAATACTGCTTTTAACAGTTTGCTCCTCAATTACTTTACCCTGCAATTGTGCAAATGCCGAATTAACGCATATCATGCAACAAAACAGCAGGCACTTTTGAATAATGTTCATCTGGTAGCCGGTTTAGTTTTGGTTGATGGAAATTTAGTTATTTTTTGCTGTTGACCAAATAGCCGCCTAAAAATTAAGCGCTTTTCCCTGTTCAGGATATATCAGGTTTAATTGCAATTGATTGGAAGCAGCAAGCTGAGCCTTAATTGTAGTGATGCTGTTTGCGGGCGGTTTAAGGTGGGTAACCAAGATGTTTAAACCTTTTAACTGGCCGGGGCCGGTGAGGGCCGCCAGTTTATCCATCTCGGCCATGAGCCAGCGAGGGGTTAAATGGCCAAAAAGGGTTTTATCGGGTTGCTCGTTCGGGAACGATACCTCTATTAAGATAGCCTTTAGCTGATGTGTCTTTATTAAAGGAACAATAAACTGCCACAGGTTTTGCAGGTTGCTGCTTTTTTCAACAGCATCTGGGCCTGTATCACCTAAATATAATACGTAGTTGTTGTTGCTTTGTACTAAAAAAGCTGTACTGGTTAGGTTTGAATGCGCCAGCGGAAAAGCCTGTACCTTGAAACTTGTATTTTCTACATCGGTTTGTGTGCCTGGCGTAAGTATTTGGTAATGGTATTTTTTTAAGGCCGGAGTTTCACCCTGATCGGCAAAGTTGGCCCAACTGGTCCAGGTAAAATAATGGGTTTTGATGGTCTCCAGGGTGCTTTGCAGTCCGTATATGGTTTTGGTGCTATCCTCGGGTGAGTTAATGATGAGTCCAGAAATATGATCCAGATGAGCATGCGATATAAAATAGCCTTTGATATACTGCTTCAAAACCTTATCGCCAGTTACCTGAAACGTTTTGTTGGCTACCGCTTTTTCTATGCCATAGTGTATTGTACCGGCATCAAGGCAAATAAAATTGGTACTGCCTGCCGGAGCAAGCATGTAGGCTGAAAGATTACTTTCGTCAATACCGCCCAATACACCTAAGGGTACCAGTTTAAAAGCCGGTTTTGACTGTGCTAAAACCAGAAAAGGCATTAGCAGCCATAAGATCATTAAATATGCTTGCTTGCGATACATTTTGGCAGATTTTTAAACTGCAAACGCTGCAGCCATCAGGCTACTAAATTAATGATATGCGCTGCAAATAAGCAAGCCTGCTAACAGGTTATTTAAAAGTGATAACGGGTTTTAAGGCAGCGGTCGCAAAAGAATTTTTTTACCGGTAGCCAGAATAAAAATGTTTTGAGAAGTACACCTCTTTTGCGGCGGGTATAAAGAATTTCTTTACATTTTTTGCACCTGTAAATAGGGCGTGATGGGTCAGTGACAAGTTCCATTGTTTAGGGGCATTAATACTTCAAATCTAAGTATAAAAGTTTAAATTTTGAAGTATTCCTGAATGGAATATTGTAATTTTTTACAGCAAAAAATCTATTCAGTTTTTAACTCGGCAGCAGCCTTTTTTTTGTATTCGTAATCGCCGCCCAGCAGGTAACCCCAGGGTTTTAAACTTTCAATGCGGTCAAATATGATCTTGAAAATAGCGATAACCGGGATAGATAAGAACATGCCCGACAGGCCCCATATCATCTCGCCTAAAATGATACCGATAAATGATATCAAGGCATTAAGCCTTACCTTTGAGCCCACAATGGTTGGCAATAAAAAATTGGCATCAATAGCGTGTATACCTACCACGCTGCCAATTACTATAATGGTTTCTTTGATATTACCGGTTGCAAAGGTTATTACAGCGCTTAACAACAATGCCGTAAAAATACCGATGTACGGAATAATGTTAAATAACCCCACAATAATACCCAGCAGGGCAGCATATTTGATACCTATTATCCAGAAAGCGGTAATGGCCACGGCGGCTACAATCACCATCTCCAGAAGCAGGCCCAAAATATATTGCCTTAATATGGATTGAATATTTTGAACGATATCCATCACCACATGCTCATTTTCATCGCGGAAAACCCAAATGATAAAACGAAGCAGCAATCGCCTGTACAACAATATGAAGAAGGTGAATATCATGATGAATGTATAAAACAGCATCAATGATGATATAGCGCCAAAAGTAGTACCCAACACATCGCTGCCCGAAGCCATAATTTTATCGGCAGTGGTATGCACATAATGCATCTGTTTATCAGCATTGATATGAAATGTGCCTTGTATCCACTCCTGCAGATCTTTTAGCGATTGGGTCACCTGGTTTTTAAGCATGGGCCAATCATTGGCTACGTTTGATATTTGCGAACCCACCAGGTATAATATACCGCCTACCAGGGCTACCAATAATAATATAGCTACTAATGACGACGCGCTGCGCGGGAGACGGCATTTTCTTTCCAGGAAGTTGGACACCGGTAATAGGAGTATGGCAAATATAAACCCGAATATCATCGGGTCAAGCAGGTCTTTACCTATAATAATGAGATAACCGAGAGCTAAAAAGCCAATTAATACTAATGCAAGTCGTTCGTAAAAAGGTGCTAATAGTTTTTTGGCAGTCATATTGATCAGAATTTCAGCGTTTTCCAGTTGGTAACATATATCCGCACCGGATGTTTGAAGTTAAGCAATATATCCCTGTGTTTTTTTTCAATTTTTATATTACAGAGGCTTGAGTACTTAAGCGAGTATCCATTTTGGCAAATATTTTGTAGTAATTAAATTATCTACTTAAAACTTAAAGTTATGGCAAAGTATTCGGAAAAAGCAGGAGAAAAAGTTGAGAAAACAATGCATGAAATGAAAGAAGGCAAGTTAAAAAGCGGCAGCGGTAAAAAAGTTACCAGCAAAAAACAAGCCGTGGCTATTGGCCTTTCTGAAGCACGTAAGGAAGGCGCAAAGGTGCCTAAGAAGAAAAGTTAATGAATTATAATAATGATGTCATTGCGAGGAGTAACGACGAAGCAATCGCGAACTTTGCAGATTTAGCCTGTATGGTTCGCGGTTGCCACGCTACGCTTGCAATGACACATTTTTTAAGATTGTATCACAAATCACTTTGTAAACGCATCTAAAATATCCATCAGTACAATAGCTTCCTCAATTGAGCAGGGGTTTGGCCCTTCGTTTTTAAAGTAGGATACGATATTGGTGATGTGCGGCTGTTGTATATGCTGCGGATGCTCAAAGTTCAGGGTTTCTTCTTCGGTTTCTGTTTTCCAGTTGATGTACGTGCCAAAAAACGGGAAGGTGATTTTGCCTTCAGTACCAATAATCTCGCAGGTGTCAGTAGTTTGACTATCGGCCACGTTAAAACACCATGAACCGTTAACCACTACCTTGTTTTTAAACAGTATCTCCCCGCAAACATGATCATCAGCCGGCGAAGTACCCGCCTGATTAAGTGAAAACCCGTGATATTTTTCTGGTTCGCCAAAATAGTACAGCATCAGGTCAAGCTGATGAGGAGCAAGGTCATGAAAGTAACCTCCACCCGATAATTCGGGCTGTAAACGCCAGTTGGTTTCTACCGGGGCAATAAGAGCGGGCTTACGGCTTTGCCACATCCTGATCTGTACGGTACGGATGTCGCCAACCTTTTTTTGATCGATGAGCTCTTTAACCTTCAAAAACATGGGTAATGCCCGGCGATAATGTGCCACAGTTAGTTTTGCATTGCTTTGCTTTACGGCTTCGGCTATGGCCCGGGCTTCGGCAGCATTGCGGGTAACCGGCTTTTCTACATATACATTAAGCCCTTTACCTAAAGCGGCTTTGGCATATTCCAGGTGTGATGAAGGCGGTGTAGCAATATAAATAGCGTTAACGCCCGCCTCATTCATTAACTGATCAGCATCGCTATACCATTGTGCTACCTCATGCCTTTGGGCATAGTCGGCAGCTTTGGCCGCGTCACGCCGCATTACGGCAAGCAGGTTACTGCCAGGTACTTTTTTAAATGCCGGGCCGCTTTTTTTTTCTGTTACATTACCGCAACCAATGATGCCCCAATTGATATCGCTCATAAAGCCCCCTCTAAATCTCCCCCTTTAGGGGGAGACTTTTTATAATATGATTAATTATGATTGGATTGATAATTTGCCTGTGCATTAGGCAGCCAATATTTTTTCTATTTGGCTCAGTTCTTCTGAAGAAAACTCCAGTTTATCTAAAGCTTTTAATGAATCGGCCAGTTGCTCGGCACGGCTTGCTCCAATTAAAACAGAAGTTACACGGTTATCTTTCAGTAACCAGGCCAGTGCCATTTGTGCCAGCGTTTGGCCGCGTTTGATAGCCAGATCGTTCAGCTGTTTTATCTGTGCTAACCTTTCTTCGGTGATCTGGCTCGTTTGCAAAAAGCCGGTTGCTTTTGCAGCCCTTGAATCTTCAGGAATACCGTGCAGGTATTTATTGGTTAATAAACCCTGTGCCAATGGCGAAAACGGGATACAGCCTACACCTGAATTACCCAGTACATCCAATAAACCTTCTTCCGGGTCGCGAACGAACATAGAGTACTTTGGTTGATGAATAAGGCATGGTGTACCCAGATCTTTTAATATGGCGATAGCTTTGGCGGCTTCCTCAGCAGGATAGTTAGAGATACCGGCGTATAAAGCTTTACCCTGACGCACGATCAAATCAAGAGCGCTCATGGTTTCTTCAAGCGGTGTTTCCGGATCCGGACGGTGGTGATAAAATATATCTACATAATCCAAACCCATACGTTTAAGGCTTTGATCTAAACTGGCTACTAAATATTTTTTTGAACCCCAGTCGCCATAAGGGCCATCCCACATGGTATAACCGGCTTTGCTTGAAATGATCATTTCATCGCGGTAGCCACGGAAATCCTCTTTTAAAATACGACCAAAATTTTCTTCGGCCGAACCCGGAGGCGGGCCGTAGTTGTTAGCCAGGTCAAAGTGGGTGATGCCGCTGTCAAAAGCCAGGTGTAAAATTTTACGGTAAGTTTCGGTTACGTCTACATGGCCGAAATTGTGCCACAAGCCTAATGAAATAGCCGGAAGTTTAATGCCGCTATTGCCACAACGACGATATTGCATTTTTTTGTATCTGTCTGCAGATGGTACGTAAGTCATATGATAAATGAGAGATTAGATTGGTTTTAAGAATGGTAAAAATAGAACTTTATACAAATAACGGAAGTAAATATTTTGTTAAGGATTGATCAGAGGTTGTCTGAATCAAACAACTTCAGCTACTACAAAAGTGCTTCCTCCCACAAAAACCAGATCGTTATCGCCGGCATTGGCCTGTGCATCTGCCAGAGCCGATTTTACTGATGGATATGCTGAACCATGTAAGCCAAAACCGGCTGCCTGTTGTTTTAACATCTCTGCATCGAGCCCTCTCGGTATATCGGGCTTGCAGAAATAATAGGTTGCATTTTTGGGCAGCATGCTTAGCACTTTGGTGATATCCTTATCGTTCACCATGCCTATTACAAAGTGGAGTTGGGTATAATTTACAGCGTCTATATTCTTTAGTACCTCCTCAATACCATCAGGGTTGTGACCGGTATCGCAAATGGTAAGCGGCTGGGTGTTTAAAACTTCCCAACGACCATGTAAGCCGGTTAACGTTTTTACCTGCCGTAAAGCAGTCGCTATATGATTATCAGTGATTACAAAGTCCTGCATCCGTAACTCATCAACAGCTGATAAAACCGTTTTTACATTCTTCTGCTGATAAGTACCCGTAAGGTCGAGCTGTAAGTAATAAGTTGTAAGTTGTAAGTGATGGGTTAAAGTAAGGTCAAGGTATTCAAGCTCAGTTTTTGACTTTTGACTTTCGACTTTTGAATTATCAATAGTCCATTCAGCTGAGGCGAATTTAATATCGCTACCTTGCTCCGTAGCTTTATTGATAAAAACCTGCGCCGTTTCGGGCTGGTTTTCACCGATGATTACAGGTATGCCTGGTTTAATAATGCCAGCTTTTTCGCCTGCTATCAGTTGTAAGGTATTGCCCAGCATATTCATATGATCCCAGCCAATGTTGGTAATAACCGAAAGGAGCGGGGTGATGATGTTGGTTGAGTCAAGCCGGCCGCCCAGGCCTACTTCCACAATGGCTATATCAACCTTTTCCTTTGCAAAAACATCAAAGGCAAGGGCTACGGTCATTTCAAAAAAAGAGGGAGCTATCTCATCAAAATCGGTATGGTGATCGGCTACAAAATCGATAACAGTTTGCTCGCTGATCATTTGACCGTTTACGCGGATGCGTTCCCGGAAATCTTTCAGATGAGGCGATGTATATAAACCGGTTTTATAACCCGCGGTTTGTAGTACAGCCGCCAGCATGTGCGATGTAGAACCTTTGCCATTAGTTCCCGCGATATGTACACTTTTGAATTTGTGCTGCGGGTTATCCAGGCGCTTGCAAAGCTCAATGGTATTGGTCAGGTCTTTTTTAAAAGCCGATGCCCCATCGCGCGTAAACATCGGGAGCTGGGTATATAGGTATTGGATGGTTTCCTGGTAGTTCATGGTCCATAGTCCATAGTTTATAGCTATGGTTTATAGTAGCAAACTTATAAAATTAATTATTGGATTAGGCTTCGAGGCAATAACTAAGATTAAAATAGGATAGGCTTATGATATAAGTTATGACCATAGTCGATGGTTCATAGACCATAGTCCTTAATCCAAAAATCTATAGTCAAGTAGTCCATAACTATGATCTATGAACCATCAACTATGGACTAAATATCAATTAACCTTGAATACAAACACTACGTTTCCCTTTTGTTCATCAGGAGCAGTGTCCAACGAGGTGATCTTAGAGTTTTTAACCGCGTTCTCGCACTTCTCAATCAGGTTATAGTCAGATATGGTAGTGCCGCGGGTTGCTTTGGCATAGGTTACGTTGCCTTCCTTATCTACGTGTATCTCAATTACTATTTTACCTGTGAAACGATTTCCATCGTCCACATTAGGTTTACTAACAAAGTTACGCGCTCCCAAACTCAGGTTACCACCGTTTCCAGATCCTGTTCCATCATAATTGTTAGCAAGGGTGCTTCCTGCTTGCTTACCCTGGTTCCCGGGAGTTTTTCCATTTCCGTCACCTTCTCCGGTACCGGTTGAAGCTTTGCCCTTATATAAAGCGTTCTGGTTTACAGTAGGCTTTGGTTGTGTTTTTGTTGGCTCGGGCGTAGCAACCGTACTTGATGGCTTTTTGGTAGGCGCGGCAACTTCAGGCGCATCCTCGGTATTTTGAGTTACTACAGTTTTATCGCTGCTTTGCGGTGTTGGCTTGTCTTCGGTTGGTTTTTCGTGGGTGATCTTATCGGGTTTTGTATTATTGGCCTTTTCGGCTACCGAAGGCTCTTCGGTACTCATGTAATCGTTCCCCATACCTTCATCTACGGTTCCGTAGTTTACCAGTATGCCTCCTGTTCCTTCCTCTTGTTTCGGTGGATTTTGAAACACAATAAAATAACAAGCCGCTATCAACACGGCCAGTATAATGCCTGTTGCCAAAAACGCCTTCGGATAGTTATTTTCTTCCCTGTATTCCATTTTAGTATTTAGTGCGCGGTGCCGGTTGCGAGGTGCGGGGATTGATCTGAACCTTTTTTAACCGGCTCCTCGCACCCCATACCCCGCACTTTCCAGACTATCCTTTAGGTTCCGTTGCCAGTACCAGTTTAATGTTTAATTTTTGTGCTATATCCATTACCTGTACCACATCCTGTATGGCTACGGTTTTATCAACGTATAAAACTATGGTCAATTCGCTTGCCAGGGTTTTATAGCCCGATAGGGTGGCCTGCAGGCCATCAACAGGTACTTCCTTTTTATCAACGTAATAACGCAGATCTTTTGTTACCGATACCGTAATTGTTTTTTTAGATACCGACTGCCCGGTTGATGATTTGGGCAATACCAGTTTAATAACGTTAGGGTTGGTAACTGTTGACGCGATGAGGAAAAACAAAAGCAGGAAGAACATGATGTCGTTCATGGCCGATGTATGAACCTCTGCCGATGCACCTCTATGTCTTTTTCTTAAATTCATTTGCTTGGCTCCTCTAACAGGTCAATAAATTCAATAGCGTCTGTTTCCAGGCTCAAAATTACTTTATCAACCATCATATTCAAAATGTGGTAACATACGTAAGCTACGATACCTACCATAAGGCCCGCAGCTGAGGTTACCATTTTAACATATAAACCGCCCGATATAACACCCATGCTGATGTTGTCGGTTTTTGATATATCGTAAAATATCTTGATTACCCCTGCAATGGTACCCAAGAACCCGAACATGGGCGCGATACCTGCAACAATACCAAGAATGCCGATGTTTTTTTCCAGTTTAGATACTTCCAGCTTACCTACGTTTTCAATAGCGCCTT
>NZ_JBCECK010000117.1:0-17021 GCF_039207105.1 Mucilaginibacter sp. | reverse complement strand
TACATAAATTATAAAATCATCGGTTATTTTTAAAAATTTCTAAAAAATCCATTACCAGAGTAATGTTTATTTAACAAATTAATAACATTTAAGACCTATTATTATGATAACATAAATGAAAACCTGCATTTACTTATTTAGAATCAATATAAAGTTGCACAAATTATGCTATAAACAGTTATAAAAGCAGTAATTACAGTAATAACAGAATTTAATTTTGTGCGATTTAGCATGTATAATTGACAGAATCATGACCTTTTAGTTCAACGTACATTTGCATTGATAATTATGCCGCATTTAAAGGAAGTTATAGAATTGTTAACTTCGCCAAAAATTTAAACAGATGCCCGCAAAAAATAAAGCCGTTTTTTTAGATCGTGATGGAGTACTTAACCAGGAAATGGGTGATTACGTACGCCGTTTTGAGGATTTTCATGTATTAGATAACTTTGATGCCCTGAAAACCCTGCAAGACAGAGGTTACATGTTGCTGGTTGCCACCAACCAGGGAGGACTGGCTAAAGGCTGGTACACCGAGGAGGAGCTGGCCAAAATGCACAACCACCTGAAACAGGTTTATAAAGAGCATGGCGTTGATATCGTAGACTTTTTTTATTGCCCGCACCACCCCCTGTTTACCGGCGATTGCGATTGCCGCAAACCAAAACCGGGCCTGTTATTGCAGGGTATAGCTAAATACGACATTGATCCGTCAAAATCATATTTCATTGGTGATCGTGAGCGTGACGTGGAGGCTGGCACCGCCGCCGGCGTAAAAGGCATCCTGATTGACAGCGACCAGCCTATAAGCACCGTGCTTGATCTGATTGATTAATTAAATCACCTCACCACGTCATATGAAATTTGTCATTGCGAGCGATAGCGTGGCAATCGCGAATAATACTGAGCGGATTTGCACAGTTCGCGATTGCTTCGTACCTCGCAATGACACGTTTTAAGTGATTTTTCACAAAACCTAAAACATTTTACCCCCGTAAAACTTTTACCACTATTACAAAATAAAACACATGCAGCTAAGCCGTTACTTAAAAAACTCCGATACCCTTATCGCCGCTTTAATTGGTTTTGTTGCTGTTCAGGTATTTTGCAGTTATAGTGGTATAGGCATCTCGCCGGATTCTATCATGTATATCAGTGCCGCACGCAGCTTTAACGCAAGTGGCACCCTGCATACTTTTAACCATGTGCCCATTGTTGATTTCCCGGTATTTTATCCCATTTTTCTGGGTACCATCCTGCTCATCACCCGGGTAGATCCTGTTATGTTTGGCGCTATACTTAATGGGCTGATGTTTGCGTCCTTAATATTCACCTCCGGGTATATCATGCAACGCTTTGTACCATCGGCAAGGGTATATAAATGGCTCATGTTGGTGGCTATTATATTAAGCCCCGCATTGTTGCAGGCCTACTCTTATTTATGGTCGGAGACCTTGTTTATACTGGAAACGCTTTTATTCCTAGTGGCTTTCAGGCAGTACCTGTTAAAGCATACCGTTAAAGCGCTTATAGTTGCCGCCCTTATAGCTGCTATAAGCTGCGTAACCCGCTACGCTGCGGTTACCATTGTAGGCACCGGCGGTGTGCTGTTACTGCTCGACAGAGTTTTGCCGCTGAAAAAGAAAATTGTACATATTATTATATACGGCTTTGTTTGCATATCGCTGCTGGTAAGCAACCTGCTGTTCAACGCGCTCATGTCGGGTACCACAACCGGACCGCGTGAACCATCTATTACCCCTTTCAGCAAAAACCTGTACTATTTTGGCACTGTTATGTGCGATTGGATGGGTCTCACTCCTAACCAATACTTTCTGGCAACACCGCTTGCCGTTATTATATTGTTAGGCTTTATAGCTGCACTGGCTTACAATTACTACCGTCGCCGGGTTGATAGCTTTGAAAACCTGGCCATTACCTTTGCGCTGGTGTATGGCTTGTTCATTGTGTTGTCATCTACCTTTTCACGTTACGAGCGCATTAACCACCGTTTACTGGCTCCTATTTATATACCTGCTCTTTGGGGTTATACCAGTTGGGGATTGCTGCTGCTCAAAAACATCGCCAATAAAACTACTAAAAACATAGTAGCAGCCATATTTATAGTGATGATGCTGGGCTTTGTAACTAAAGAGTTTTTAATTGATAAAGCCCGCTACAGCGACCAGATAGCCGACGAATATGGTAACCCCGGCTACACCGATAACAGCTGGCTCGAATCGCCATTTGCGGCTTACCTTAAAAGCGGCGACAAAAGCCTGTTTAAACCCGGCGTAAAAATTTATACCGACGCGCATGAGGCCGTTTACTTTTTCTCAGGTATGTCATCATACCTGGTACCACATAAATTCTTCAAAAAGGATATTGCCAAATTTTACCAGGCAAAGCGCTACTACCTTATCTGGTTTAATGTGCTGGAAAATCCGGAGCTCATTAACCTGAAAGATATTCAGAAAGTAAAATCACTCAAAAAGATCAAAGATTTTGGGGAAGAGGGGGCTATTTATGAATATCAGGAGGTTCAATAGTTCAGTGGTTCATTAGTTCATTTGTAGCATATCAAATATTAGTTTATTGCCCAAACCAATAAACTAATGAACCCAGTGAACTAATGAACAAATAAATTTTGATTTAAAAAACATCTGTATATATTTGCGGCAGCTAATCTATAGTTTTACTATATAAAAATGAACGGTATCGCACTACATCATCTTCATCTGCATCACCACCATGTGGTGATCAGCTAATATGTATGTTTCTACGCGAAATAACAACCTCCGTTTATACTCTTTTTTATCATAGTTTCTTAAACTCAATCTTTTGAAAACACTTAAAATAGCGATCCAGAAATCTGGTCGGCTCAACGAAAAATCTGTTGAATTATTAAAAAATTGCGGCTTAAATTTTGAAAACTACAAAAGCTCGCTTATCTCCCCGGTATCCAATTTCCCTTTAGAGATCCTTTTTCTTCGCGATGATGATATTCCTGAATATGTTCAGGATGGCATTGCCGATCTGGGTATTGTTGGCGAAAACGTGATACAGGAAACCGAAGTGGAGGTAAGCTACCTGCAACGTTTGGGTTTTGGTAAATGCTCATTAAAAATTGCCGTTCCTAATAATAACGAAATTCAAAGCCTTGCCGACCTGCACGGAAAAGCTATAGCTACCACCTACCCGGTTATCTTGGGTAAATTCTTAAAACAACAAGGTATTGAATCAGATATCCGCACCATTTCCGGTTCGGTTGAAATTTCGCCAGGCCTGGGTTTAAGCGATGCCATTTGCGATTTGGTTTCAACCGGCGGTACCTTAAAAAGCAACGGACTGAAACCATTTGCCGATGTGATGTCGTCAGAAGCGGTATTGATCAGCAGCAAGGCAACTGAAAATAACGATCTGGTTCAGGAACTGATACAACGCGTTCAATCTGTTTTACGTGCCAAAGAGACTAAGTACGTGGTACTTAACGTTCATAAAGACAACCTTAGCGCGGTTACCGCTTTGCTGCCAGGCGTAAAAAGTCCGTCGGTAGTAAACCTTGCCGAGGCTGACTGGGTTGCGGTACACACCGTTATCCCGGAACGTGATTTTTGGGACAGGATCAGTCTTCTGAAACAAGCCGGTGCGCAAGGCATTGTAGTAATGCCAATTGAGAAAATAATATTATAGGGCGACGAGCCTCACCCAACCCTCTCCAAGGGAGAGGGCTTAAAAAAAGCTTTTTTAAGTCTCCCCCTTTGGGGGAGATTTAGAGGGGGCTCCTGGCTGGACGCCGAATTAACTCGGACTAAACACTTAAACAAATAAATTCCCCCTTCAGGGGTTAGGGGCTTATGAAATTATTTAATTATTCAGACCTTACTGCAACCGACATACAAAAACTGGTTCAGCGCAATGTTGACCCGGCTAATGAGATCCGCAGCATTGTTGAAGAGGTGATTGACCACGTTCAGCAAAACGGCGACCGTGCTTTGTATGATTATGCCAGCAAGTTTGACAAGGTTGAGCTCAGTAACCTGTACCTTGACAAAACAGACTTGGAAGAACTGGCCGAAAGTGTATCGGCCGAGCAAAAAGCCGCGCTGCAAACTGCTTATAATAATATTCTTAAATTTCACCGTACCCAGTTAAAGACTGAAGATAAGGTAGAAACCATGCCCGGCGTAACCTGCTGGCGCGAGCTACGGCCTATTGAAAAGGTAGGTTTATACATCCCCGGTGGTACTGCCGTTTTACCAAGCACTTTTTTAATGTTAGGTATCCCGGCCAAAATAGCCGGTTGCCATGAAATTGTGGTATGCTCGCCACCACAAAAAAACGGCAAGGTGAATGCCTTTATAGCCTATGTAGCCCTGTTACTGGGTATTGAAAAGATATTTTTGATAGGCGGTGCCCAGGCAATAGCGGCTATGGCTTACGGTACAGAAAGCGTTACCAGGGTTGATAAAATATTTGGCCCGGGCAACCAGTTTGTAACCAAGGCTAAAACGATTATACAATCAACCACCACCACGGCCATTGATATGCCGGCGGGCCCGTCGGAAGTATTGGTTATCGCTGATGAAAGCGCTACCCCGGCCTACATTGCCGCCGATCTGCTGGCACAGGCTGAGCATGGTATTGATAGTCAATCGGTATTGGTGTGTACATCTGCCAAAATAGCACAGGAAACAATGGCCGAAGTGGAAAAACAATTGCCTACCCTGCCCCGTGCTGAAATAGCTAAAGTGGCTATCGATAACTCGTACATCGTAGTTGCCTCCAACCTGGAACAGGCTATGGACTTCAGTAACCAATATGCTCCAGAGCATTTGATATTGGCTACCGAAAGATGGAAAGAGATAACCGGTTTCATTATCAACGCGGGCTCCGTATTCCTGGGCAATTTAACACCGGAAAGCGCGGGCGATTATGCGTCGGGCACTAACCATACGCTGCCAACCAGCAGCTATGCAAGGGCTTATTCAGGCGTATCAGTTGATTCGTTTGTGAAGAAGATCACCTTCCAGCATATTACCCGTGAGGGCATCCAGAACATTGGCCCAAGCGTGGAGATTTTGGCTGAGTTAGAGGGATTGCATGCACACAGGAATGCGGTCTCAATTAGAAACAGTAATTAAAAAACGTTATTGCGAACAAAGAAGCCCCCTCTAAATCTCCCCCAAAGGGGAAGACTTTAAAAACAGTATTTTAAAGCCCTCTCCTTTGGAGAGGGTTGGGTGAGGCTTCTTCGCTCGCAATGACAAACATCAATTAAAATGTACAATATCAACAATATACTAAGGGAAAACATCAAAAACCTAACCCCCTACTCTTCCGCACGTGATGAGTACCAGGGTGAGGCGAGTGTTTTTCTGGATGCTAATGAAAACGCTTTCGGATCGCCATTGGATCAGCAGTTTAACCGCTATCCCGATCCGCTGCAGTACCAGTTAAAAAAACGCATTACCGAAATTAAGGGCGTACCACCACGCAATATCTTTATTGGCAACGGCAGCGATGAGGCTATTGATATCCTTTTCCGCAGCTTTTGTAACCCGGGTGTGGATAATGTGATCATCGTTCCCCCTACTTACGGCATGTACCAGGTATCGGCCAATATTAATGATGTGGAGGCCCGCAAGGTTTTACTGACCGAAGATTACCAGCTTAACCTGGAAGGAATTGCCGAAGCTATCGACAAGAATACTAAACTGATCTTTATCTGCTCTCCAAACAATCCTACAGGCAATTCTATTAACCGTGCCGATGTAGAAACCCTGCTGGCTAATTTTAACGGCCTTGTTATTGTTGATGAGGCTTATATCAACTTCAGCCGCCAAAAAACTTTTATTCAGGAGCTTACCGAATATGCCAATCTTGTGGTATTGCAAACCTTGTCAAAAGCCTGGGGACTGGCCGGCCTGCGTGTAGGTATGGCATTTGCCAGCGAGGAAATCATTGAGGTGATGAACAAGGTAAAACCACCTTACAACGTTAATGAGGCATCACAACAACTGGCGTTGGAAGCACTGGCTAACGTTGATCAGATCAACGCCTGGATCAAAGAGACACTGTCACAACGCGACAGGTTGGTGCTTGAGCTTAAAAACTTTGATTTTGTGCTGGATATTTATCCGTCAGATGCTAACTTTATCCTCGTGAAAACTACTGATGCCAACAAAATTTACGACTATCTGGTTGGCAAAGGCATCATTATACGCAACCGCTCCAAAGTTGAACTTTGCGAAGGCTGTCTGCGCATTACCGTGGGTACTCCTGATGAAAATACCACTTTACTCCAAACCCTACAGAATTTTTAAATGAGCAATCTACAGAAAATATTATTTGTTGACCGCGATGGCACGCTGATCAAAGAACCTGCTGATGAGCAGATAGATTCTTTTGAAAAGCTGGAGTTTTATCCCGGCGCGTTAACCTATCTGCCCAAAATAGCTAAAGAGCTTGATTTTGAACTGGTAATGGTTACCAACCAGGACGGCTTAGGTACGGCATCATACCCGGAAGATACCTTTTGGCCGGTACATAACTTTATCCTCAAAACCTTTGAGGCCGAAGGTGTAAAGTTTGATAACATTGTTATTGACCGTACCTTCCCTGCCGAAAAAGCACCAACCCGCAAACCGGGTACAGCGCTGCTTACCCAATACCTTGATGCCGATAAGTACGATCTGCAAGGTTCATTTACTATTGGCGACCGTAAAAACGATGTACTGCTGGCCCGGAATCTTGGGGCAAAAGCCATCTGGCTTAATAATAACTCAGGTTTAGGCGGTGGCGAGTTTACCGAGGCTGATCACATCGGCGATACCATTGCACTGGAAACTACCGACTGGAAACAGATATACGAATTTCTGAAACTGGGGCAACGCGTGGTTGAACACCGCCGTACTACCAAAGAGACAGATATTTACATTAAAATAAACCTTGATGGCACGGGCGAGTCAAAAGTATCAACCGGGTTGCACTTTTTTGACCACATGCTTGACCAGATTGCACGACACGGTAGTATTGATCTGGAAGTGACCGCCAAAGGTGACTTGCATATTGACGAGCACCATACCATTGAAGATACCGGCATTGCCTTAGGCGAGGTTTTTGCTACAGCATTAGGTAACAAAAAAGGCATTGAACGCTATGGTTTTTGCCTGCCAATGGATGACTGTTTGGCACAAGCGGCTATTGATTTTGGCGGCCGTAACTGGATAGTTTGGGAAGCAGAATTTAACCGCGAAAAAGTAGGCGATGTACCTACGGAAATGTTTTATCATTTCTTCAAATCGTTCTCAGACGCGGCCAAATGCAACCTGAATATCAAGGCCGAAGGCCAAAACGAGCATCACAAAATTGAGGCGATATTTAAAGTATTTGCCAAGGCAATAAAAATGGCCGTAAAACGTGATGTAGATAAGATGGTTTTACCAAGTACTAAAGGGGTATTATAGCCCCTAACCCCCTAAAGGGGGAACTTTTGAATTACATCATGGACAGTAATCAGGAAAATAAAATAAGCACTTCCCAGGCTCCCCCTTTAGGGGGCGGGGGGGGCATCGGCATCATTCGATACGGCGCAGGCAACATTTTTTCGCTCACAGCGGCATTGGATCGTTTGGGGATACCTTACGGCATGATCAATAAAGCGGAGGACTTTGATCTATACGACCGTTACATTATCCCCGGCGTTGGCCACGCGGGTACTGCCATGCGCAAGCTGGAGCAAACCGGCCTGGTACCAACCATTAAAGCCCTGAACAAACCAACACTGGGTATTTGCGTCGGCATGCAGTTGCTTACTTCCTATTCTGAAGAGGGCGACTCTGATTTGCTCAATATATTCCCTATCAAAACCTTAAAATTTAAGGAGAGCAGCACCCTCAAAGTTCCGCATACCGGCTGGAACCAGGTATTCCCCGAAAAGGAAAACCCGCTGTTTAAAAATATACCGTCGGGTTCACATTTTTACTTTGTACATTCATACTTTATTGAATACGATAAAGATTACACTTTATCGGCTGCCAACTACAACAATGAATTTTCGGCATCAATTTGGCATGATAACTTTTACGGAGTACAATTTCACCCTGAAAAATCAGGTGTGCACGGCGAAACATTGTTAACAAACTTTTCAAAAATATAAAGACATGTACATTATCCCTGCGATTGACATATTGAACAAAAAGGTAGTGCGTTTGCGTGAAGGCGATTATGGTCAGGTAACAGAATACGATGTTACGCTTGAAGAAATGATTGAGCGCTACCAAAGCAATGGTACCAATTTTATTCATATCATAGACCTGAACGGCGCCAAAAACGATTTCAGCAACCAGCAATACCTGTTTGATGTGATCCGTAAAACCGATATGAAGGTACAGTACGGAGGCGGCATCCGGAGCATTGATAAAGTAAAAGAGCTGATTGACGCGGGCATTCATCGCGTTATTGTAGGCACACAGGCACTTACCAACCCCAGCTTTTTACCCGAACTGGGCAGCGAGATATGCGGTAAAGACAAATGCTCAGACCAGGTAGTTATCGCTATCGACGTGCTCGACGAGGTGATCAAATATTCAGGCTGGATGGAAAGCTCACCTATTAAACTAAGAGATTACGTTGATAAATGCTTATCGTTAGGCTTTTTCCGCTTTTTATGTACCGATATCAATAAAGACGGCAAACTGGGCGGAGCAGGTATTGACCTTTACGAAAAACTGCTTGACCATTCACCATTCATTAAACTGATCGCCTCTGGTGGTGTAAGCTCCATGAAAGATATTGAGCAGCTGAGCCGCTTAAAGGTGGAATCATGCGTAGTAGGCAAAGCTATTTACGAAGGCCATATCACCATCGAAGACGTTAAGAACTGGAATCTGGACGCCTTGATTTCGATATAGGGCCCCCCAGCCCCCTGAAGGGGGAGCTATTTGCTTACGTAATTCTCTGATGAAAAGGAAGATGTTTTTGGGTGCTGACCCTCTGATATTTAAAAATGCGGAAGCTCTTCGATATAGAATGACCGCAGCTGAAGAATTGCTGTGGGGCTATTTAAAAGGTAAACAATTAGGTGTAAAATTTAGAAGGCAGCATCCTTTAGGTATTTATATTGCTGATTTCTATTGTCATCAATATAAATTGGTTATTGAGTTGGATGGTAGCATTCACAAAGTCGCAACAATAGCAATAAACGATTTAGAGCGTCAGGCGAATTTAGAACGTGATGACATTAAGGTGCTGCGCTTTACAAATGATCAAATATTCAACAATTTAAATAAAGTATTGGAAGATATAAATACGCAAATCAAAGGCTCCCCCTTTAGGGGGCGGGGGGGGCTCGCCAAGCGCATCATCCCCTGCCTTGATGTTAAAGACGGCCGTACGGTAAAAGGCGTAAACTTTGTTGACCTGCGCGATGCCGGAGACCCGGTTGAACTGGCATGGAACTACTCGAACCAGGGTGCCGACGAACTGGTTTTCCTGGATATTACCGCCACGGTTGAGCGTCGTAAAACGATGGTAGAGCTGGTAAAGGCCGTTGCCCGGCAGATCAATATTCCGTTTACCATTGGCGGTGGTATTAATGAAATTGCCGATGCCGACGCGCTGCTTAATGCAGGTGCTGATAAAATATCCATCAATTCGGCCGCGGTACGCAACCCGGCACTGATTGATGAATTGGCCAAAGCTTTTGGTGTTCAGTTTGTGGTAATTGCGGTTGATACCCGCAGTATAGGCGATAAAAACGTTGTTCACCTCAATGGCGGTCGTTTACCTACAGAGCACGAAACTTTAGAGTGGATACTGGAAGCCGAAAGTCGCGGCGCAGGCGAGATCCTGCTTACCTCAATGGATCACGACGGTACTAAAAATGGCTTTGATAATGGCCTACTGAAAACCATCAATGACGCAGTGCATATCCCCGTGATTGCCTCAGGCGGCGCCGGTGCTGTGCAGCACTTTGTTGATGTATTTGACAAAACAAATGTAGATGCCGCTTTGGCAGCCTCAGTATTTCACTACGGCGAAATACTGATACCTGATCTGAAAGCTGTATTAAAAAGTAATAATATTGAGGTAAGGATATAACTGGGTGCGAAGAGTGTGGTGCGAAGATCGGGGATGAACTGTGTGTATCAGCCTTATTACCCGCACCACACATCCGCTCCCCCGTATTCTCCCCTCACAACCAACATAAAATGAACATTGATTTCAACAAAACCGACGGACTGGTTCCGGTTATTATTCAGGATGAGCAAACCCTTGAGGTGCTGATGCTTGGGTATATGAACCAGGAAGCGTATGATAAAACGGTACAGGAAAATATCGTCACCTTTTTTTCCCGTTCAAAAAACCGCTTGTGGACCAAAGGCGAAACTAGCAGCAACTTTCTGCATGTAAAAAACATCAGTATTGATTGCGATAACGATACCATCCTGATCAAGGTTAAAGCCGATGGCCCTACCTGCCACACCGGATCACGCAGCTGCTTTAAAACTGAGTATAACCAAAACTTTATACTGGAGCTGGAAAACATTATTGCCGATAGGTACGAGAACCCGGTTGAGGGATCATACGTAAATAAACTGCGCAGCAAAGGCCTCAATAAAATAGCCCAAAAAGTTGGTGAAGAAGGTGTTGAAACCGTAATAGCGGCCCTGGCCGAAACAGAAACCGACCTGATCAACGAGTCATCTGATCTGGTTTTTCACCTGTTGGTACTACTCCGTGAAAAAGGACTCGACCTTAAAACCATCGCCAAAAATTTAGAAGGAAGACATAAATAGCAGTTTGCAGTTTTGAGTTAGCAGTTATGAGTTGGTGCTCATGTTTCGATATTTAACTCAAAACTCATTACTCAAAACTCATCACTCCCAATGAATGTTGAAAAAATAGCAGAACTAACCGGGCATGGCAACCCTATTTTTACACTGGAACTTTCGCAAAAGCCGGGTATATTATTTACCGGCGGCAACGATAAAGGCTTGGTGGAATGGAGCCTGAAAGACTTTTCGTTCATCAAAGTGATGTTCCCGGTTAATGCTTCTATTTATGCCATCCACTGCCCGGCAGGTTTCCCGGTATTAATCGCAGGCCTGCGCAGTGGCGAGGTATTGGTGTTTGATTTTATACAGCAAAAGCTTATTAAATCGCTCAGGCACCACGTTAAACCTATTTTTGATATCAAGTCGGCCCCGCAGAAGAACGAATTGCTGATAGCTTCTGAAGATGGTACAGTTTCTGTATGGAGCCTTGCCAGTTTAGAATTAGTGCACACTATCAAAGTATCGGCAGATACAGTGCGCTGCATAGCCATATCGGCCGATGAAAAACAAGTAGCTTTCGGCTGCCGCGATAACAGCATCAAAATATACGACCTGGAAGATTATACACTGCTTAAAGCTGTACATGGGCATACCATGTCTGTTTTCGCGCTGGCCTACAGCCCGGATGGTACCTACCTGGCATCGGGAGGGCGCGACGCGCAGATCAAGATCTGGGATACGGCAAACTACCAGCCTTTAAAAAGTATACCGGCGCATATGTTTGCCATTAACCATATCCTTTTCCATCCTACCCTACCCTATTTTGCCACAGCCAGCATGGATAAAGGCATTAAAATATGGGGAGCCGATGATTTTAAATTGTACAAGAATATCAGCCGCGAAAAAGGTCATGCAAGCCACCCCTTATCGGTAAACAAACTGGCCTGGAACGGCAATCAGCTGCTCTCCGTAAGTGATGATAAAAAGGTGATTGTTTGGGATATTAAGTTTGATTGATGTTTGTCTGAACCAGGATTTTTGGGATTGAAGGGTTACCTTGATTTTTCATCGTGATAATGCTTAGATCAAGATTCTTGTCATTGCGAGCGTAGCGCGGCAATCGCAGACTTTACAGAGAGTACTTGCATTGTTCGCGATTGCTTCGTACCTCGTAATGACAGGTAGTATAAAACACTCACATAAACCGCTTTATACTGTGCAACTTATGCGTATGGCGTTTTTGTTCTTCTGAATAAATCCCCTCGTTATCAATTGAATCTATTTTTACTTTGCCCGATGCATGGATGATCCGCCCGTTGTTAAACATAATGCCAACATGCGTTACCCGGCCTTCGGGATTATTAAAAAATGCAAGGTCGCCTAAGCGTGCATGTTCAATATTTTCAACCAGTTTACCTTCCAAAACCTGCTGGCTGGCATCTCTTTGTATGTGAATATTATTCAGCTTAAATACAACCTGGGTAAAACCTGAGCAGTCGATGCCGAAATGGGTGCGTCCGCCCCATAAGTATGGCGCGTTTAAAAACGATTTGGCCGTAGTGGCAATATCTTCACGTTCTCCAATTTCGCCAACTATCTCAAACCTGTCGGTGCCTATGCAGCAGGTAACACCATCCAAAAAGACAAGCGAACTGCCTGCAGGCAAATAAAGTACGCTGTTATCGGCTTTTTTCCAGGCCTGGGTTACAGCCCTGTAAGTTAGGGGCGCCGGTGTATGCTTCAGGCTTTGGTAAGCGATATGCCCCAGCATAACAAATTGTAAGCGACCGATCCACCCGGTGTAGTTATCACTTTGGGTAACTACTTTTACCCAGCGCTCGGTCCACTCCAAAATTTCAAAGGCCTCGCCAAATAAGATCTGAGATACCTGTTCGCTCCGGTCGCTGGCTTCGGCGCGTAAGGGAATTACCGCAAGGTTACAAATACCGTATTCCATTTAAAATTGCTAAACACAAAAGAAACAAAAATAATTTACATGATATTAACCAGTTTGGTCACTTCATCATAAAAATTATTGGCCAAACTTCAAAACAAAAAAGGGAACAGCAAGCCGTTCCCTTTTAAATATATTGTAAAATAACAATTATTCGTTCATATGCAGCCACTCTTTTTTGGCCAGCAGTTCTTCTTCGCTTTCGCGTATATCCTCATCGTCTACACAGCAGTCAACCGGGCATACAGCAGCACACTGCGGTTCGTCATGAAAACCAACACACTCGGTACACTTATCTGGCACAATGTAATATATATCGTCAGATAAGGCAGCCTGGGTTTCCTCAGCATTTAAGGTATTACCATCGCCAAAATCAATAACGCCTTTCAGCCCTGTACCGTCGCTAAAACGCCATGCAGCGCCAGCATCATAAATAGCATTATTTGGGCACTCCGGCTCGCAGGCTCCGCAGTTTATGCATTCATCGGTGATTTTAATCGCCATATTTCTAAATATCTAATATTCTCAATTAACTTTGCCTGAAATTTACAGGCGCACAAATATAACAAAAAAAGGCTTTAAGGGTTTAAATCCTTACCATATATATGTCAAAAATTAATATAAAAAACTCAATAAATTCATTTTCAAGCTTGGGAAAACAGTTAATAGCGCCAGATGCACAACTCATGGCTATTATTAACGATGAGCAATACCACAATGCCTGGTTTACGCCCGAAAGTGTTTTGGAGGCCGTAACTGCCATTGGCAACATGCTTAACGAGGCCGATCTGCAACTATGGCTGTCAAAATACAACCTTGAAAATGACAAACCGGTAAAAAAGATTGGTCTTATTTTGGCTGGTAATATACCGCTGGTTGGCTTTCATGATGTGCTTTGCGTGCTGGCTTCTGGTAATCACGCGCTTATCAAAGCATCATCACAGGATGCTCGCCTTATTAAACAGGTTTTACAACGCCTGGTTGATATTGACAGCACTTTTGCCGATAAATTCAGTTTTGTTGAGCGCCTGGTAAACTTCGACGCTATTATAGCTACAGGCAATAATAACAGCTCGCGCTATTTTGATTATTATTTTGGCAAGGTGCCTAACATCATCCGCAAAAACCGCAATAGCATAGCCCTGCTTACCGGTACAGAAAGCGCCGAAGAACTGTTTAAGCTTGGTCATGATATTTTTGATTATTACGGCCTGGGCTGCCGCAATGTATCGAAACTATTGGTACCCGAAGGTTATAATTTCAATTTCTTTTTTGAATCGATAGAGGCTCATAAAGCTATCATCCATCATCATAAATACAATAATAATTATGATTATAATAAGTCGATTTACCTGGTAAACGGCGACCCTCACCTGGATAATGGTTTCCTGATGGTAAAAGAGGATGACAGGATGGCATCTCCGCTGTCGGTAGTGTATTTTAGTTATTATGCTGATCTGCCAGCTGCCCA
Source organism: Mucilaginibacter sp. (assembly GCF_039207105.1). Lineage (GTDB taxonomy): Bacteria > Bacteroidota > Bacteroidia > Sphingobacteriales > Sphingobacteriaceae > Mucilaginibacter. The sequence goes on along the minus strand of NZ_JBCECK010000117.1, from coordinate 2,815 downwards.
ACAATTATTGACTGAACAAAGCGAAAACCTGCAGTGCATTGTTACCACCGCAACTATCACGGTGCCTAACCAGGTAGTGGTTTTTGGCCAAAGCCAGCAGCCCGCTTTATGGGATTATGCTGATGGGATTGATACAATGGAATTCTTGGCAAATCTTTAAAATTACAATACCTTTGAGCAAACAGCCGTCCATGGACTATAGACCATGGACCATGGACAAAAATGTATATTATAAAAGTTAAAGGCGTTGCCAAAATACCTGATTACGTGCAGCTTCGTGACGATAAGTTCACCCTGCTGGCTTATTTCAGGGTGGATAGGCCTGATAAATCGTTAGATAAGGTGGGGCTTGCGGATAAGGCCGAATATATTATGAATATTATAAAAGATCTGCCTTTTGGCCAGATCTTAAAATTAGAGCTATAAAAAAGATGATCGGAAACTCTGTAATCAAGTTAAACGGTGTTGATATTTTTCAACAGGCACACCTGGTTCTATCAAACGTTAACCTGCATATTGACAAAGGCGATTTTGTATGGCTGATTGGCCAAACCGGATCTGGCAAAAGCAGTTTGCTTAAAGTAATTTATGGCGATCTGGGCATCAAAAGCGGCACCGGTCATGCCTGCGGATACGAACTGAGTAAACTACCCGGTCGCGATGTGCCGTTTTTGAGGCGCAAGCTGGGTATTGTTTTCCAGGATTTTCAACTGCTTACCGACAGGTCAATTGAGCAAAACCTGCTTTTTGTGATGCGTGCTACCGGCTGGAAAGACAAAAAACTGATTGCCGAGCGTACCCTTGATGTATTGGAAAAAGTAGGCCTTCGTTCCAAACTTAAAAAAATGCCGCATGAGCTATCCGGCGGCGAGCAGCAGCGTGTGGTTATTGCCCGTGCCCTGCTTAACGATCCCGAAATTATACTGGCCGACGAGCCAACCGGCAACCTTGACCCGGAAACATCCGAAGAAATTGTACTGCTGCTGAAACAGATCAGCCAATCAGGCACCTCGGTACTGGTGGCCACACATGATTATCATATTATCCGTGCATTCCCATCGCGCATCATCAAATGTGAAAATGGTAAGGTACTGGAAGACGCGGAAATTTAACCGTTGATTGTTTTTGATTGCGCTGATTTCGTTGATTGCCTTTCAAATGGATAATGATTTTGTCTGAACCACGATTTATAGGATTATAAGATTACCTCGATTTTTTTAACAGGTAAAAGAAATCCTAATAATCCCAAAATCAGTTTAATCATGGTTCAGACAAAAGAATCAACGAAATCAGCGCAATCAAAACCAATCAGCGGTCAAGAATCAACAGTCAACCTGTCACTCCTGCACAAAAGGTGTCACACCTTCCTGATTAATTTATTGACCACTGACAGCTTGTCGGCTTTAGGGCAATGGCAGGATACTTGATTGGCACTATCAGCTATGAAATTTAACGATATGTTGAAGAAAAAGAAGAAAGAAAATACGGATACTCCAGAAAATATGAACACGACAGATCAGGAAAATATACAAGACGACGGACAGGAACAGGCTCAGACCGAAACTGCTGAACAGGAGGTTGTAGACGCACCTTCTGCCGAGGATAAATTGAAAGAAGAACTGGCCCAGGCAAACGACAAGTACCTGCGCTTATATGCCGAATTTGATAACTTCAGAAGACGCACCCAAAAAGAACGCGCCGAAGCCCGCGAAACCGAAGGTAAAGAGCTATTGGTAGCCCTGTTACCTGTTTTAGACGATTTTGAACGCGCGCAGCGCTCAATGGAAAAAGCGGTTGATGTAACATCGGTTAAGGAAGGTGTTACGCTTATCCAAAACAAATTAAAAAATATACTGGGCCAAAAAGGCCTGAAAGAAATGGAATCTGTAGGCGCACCGTTTGATGCCGACCTGCACGAGGCCATTACCAACATACCAGCCCCTACCGACGACCTAAAAGGCAAGGTACTTGACGAAATGGAAAAAGGATATTACCTGAAAGACAGGGTGATCCGCTTTGCCAAAGTAGTAGTAGGAGCGTAAATTAATTATTGAATTATTGAAGGATTGAGTTATTGAATTTTATTCTTGATCTATCCCTACTCAGTAATTCAACAGAAACACATTGAAAATTGAATTATCTGGTTATCAATAATTCAATAACCCAATAATTCAACATTAAAAAGTTATATGGCTAAGAGAGATTATTACGATGTGCTGGGTGTAGCAAAAGGTGCCAGTGCCGATGATATAAAAAAGGCATATCGTAAAATGGCTATCAAGTATCACCCTGATAAAAACGAGGGCGATAAAGAAGCTGAAGAGAAATTCAAGGAAGCTGCCGAAGCTTACGAGGTTTTAAGCAGTCCTGAAAAACGTCAGCGTTATGACCAGTTTGGCCATGCTGCCAACGCGTCATCAGCAAATGGCGGTGGCTATGGTGGCGGTGGCATGAATATGGACGACATATTTAGCCAGTTTGGTGATATTTTTGGCGGCGGCAGTCCGTTTGAAGGCTTTTTTGGCGGCGGTGGCCGTCAGGGCGGCGGTGCCGGCGGCAGGCGTGTGGCCCGCGGTAGCAACCTGCGTATCAAAGTACGTTTAACCTTAGAAGAAATTGCCAACGGTGCCGAAAAGAAAATAAAGGTTAATAAACAAATTGTTTGTAAAACCTGCGATGGCTCTGGCGCAAAAGATAAATCATCGTTCCAAACCTGTAAAACTTGCGGTGGCTCGGGCGCGGTGCGCAGGGTAACCAATACCATACTGGGCCAGATGCAAACTACCAGCACCTGCCCTACCTGTAACGGCGAAGG